>JAIROD010000315.1 GCA_031257725.1 Planctomycetaceae bacterium
TTTTTTTTAACGAAACCATTCACCAAAAAAACCTTAGTAGCAACAAGGTAAAATAACAACTAACCTTATTACCTTATTAGTAAATCCCATTTTCTCAAAAAAAGATTAATACAAAAATGCGTGCAATAAAAATCGTACAATATCAAAATATGGTAATAAGATTCGTCTTTTGTAGGAATCACTGCTACTAAGGTTGTTTCGTTTAGGAAAATAAGGTAAAAATAAGGTTAGTTGAAACAATTATTATTCTTTTTAGCAAATTCGGCTGATATATTACAGTCTCGTTAATAACAAATATTTTTATTGTCTTTATTTTCAACCGATATTTTAATGGTTCAAGACGGTATGGTGATTATTTTTCAGAAGAAATTCTACGGCTTCTTTAATTGATTCGGTATTTTGATAATCTTCTTCCGCTGATAATAATTCTAATTTTGTTTTTGTAATAGGGGTCAATTTTGTTTGCCAGTTTAGTTTGACCGATGCTTTACTTTGGGGATCAATTTTAGTTCCGGTAAAAAGGCGAATCCAATCAATCAGATCTCCGGGTTCTGACGGCGGAGATTTCCATTCGGGAGCGGTGATATTGGGCGACATGTTCCATTGCAACGTATCCCATCCTGTATTAGGTTGTGTGTTGCTGTTGTTTTGTTGCGCATCCATATCACGTCCTCCGGCAGGATAAACAATTGCCTGAGCAATGGCGGTGTCATCATTTTCATTGGGCTGCTTAAAGAGGTGATCGCCTATTCCTATAACACGTTTTTTAATCCGGACAGCTGCAATTACCGTAAATAATTCATCGGCATAATCTGCGTCTGTTGTCCATGGTTCATATCCTTTCTTTTCGGGATCGAAATCATTAAGAACAAGCAGTTTAATTCCCGACTCATGTAACTTATAGGATTCGACTAATGTGTAACGGTAAGTCCAGTGTGTAAAAAATGTTGAAAAATTAGAGTTATTCATGCGAAACAGACCGGAAGGGTTCATACACCATGTACGTATTCCTGAACGTAAATGATCTACATACGGATTGGTTGCCCGAACTAATTGTGTTTGTTTTTCGTAATCAATATTAAATTTATTGTTTTCCAGATTTTTACGGCTTGGCGAATCTTTGACTCCTTTAGAATCAACTTTTTTTAAATCTTCAGTGAGACTGTTTATCGCATTTAAGAATTTTTCAAATGGAGAATTACTGTTGCTAAAAACAGATGAAAGCCATGAGGCCGCTTTAACAAGAGGTTTTATTTTGCCGACAATTTTATTGATTGTTTTGATAATACCTTCAAGTATCCGAATAGATTGAGACTCCTTTTGATCTCTTCCATTCCAAACCGAATCGGGAACAGATTGTTTACCGATTGTTTCTGCGTCGGGTTCCTGTTCCAGCGGAAGTTTTAAATTTGAAGTTGAAGGTGAAACCGCGCATTCACGCAAATGGTACTCTTTCTTTAGTAATTCCTGTACATGGTGTAAATGATAACCGGCAGGATTATCGCTGTCGGTTTTCAGATATTCCTCCATATATGTTGATATTTCGGGAATGACCTTTTCACGTATTGTCTTTTTGATGCTATGAATTAGGGGTGATGCTTTATCAAAAGCGATAAGCATGATATGTTCAGTTACAATTTCAAAAGACAAAATTGTAGTTACACCAATAGCGATACCGGCAGCCGCTGCGGCAACAATTTGTCCGATGTAAGGAATGTTTCCAACAATTTTACCGAGCCAATAAAGTATATTTTTTATTTTCATACATTGAGCGGTATAATACTTGAGCATCATATCCGCATCATAAATAGCGGCAAATGCGGTACGTTCTGAAGGTGTTTCCTTCAATAGACGGACGATAATCTTCGTAATTTCTTTGTCTAACTCTTTGATTCCCGGAAACGGAGCCACATAATCATCTACATTATCTGAAGAAGGAATAAATTCGTTATATTTTCTTTCGGTTTCCGTGTAATAAGTTCCGCCGTCTTTCTTTTGGGGCTTGGCGTAGTCTTTATCGTCATCTTGTCCGACGAGGGATTCAAGGACAACACTGATAGCGGCGAGTTCTCCGACGCAATGGTTCAAGGCGGAAACAGTATTGAGAGTGCGTGCCAGCACCACACCGGAGGAATACGCTATTGCATCGGCGGCATTTTGTGCTTCGTTTTTTCGTACAATATCATGTCCCGTGTTAAAAACAAAAGCAATTAAAACGGCAAAACCGTAAATGACCAACACCGACGCCAAAGCAACACCGCCTTGCTCATCGTTCCAAAAAAAATTCTTATTTTTGTGCATGATTCTATTCCTTATTGTTTTATTGTAATATATCAGTGAAATATTTTTTTTTAACTATTCAGTCGTTTCCTCCGAATGACCGCCCCTAGCCCCTCCGAAGGAGGGGAATCATTCCCCTCCTTCGGAGGGGCAGGGGTGGTAAAAAATAAACTTCAATCTCCGAAAAATTCCACTGATATATTACGTTTTATTTTTTATGGGTATTCAATTCCAAGTGAACCTGTTTCGTTTTGCGGACATTCATTCTGAATGGACGCACTAGAAACAATTTTTGAAACAACATCAGAAAATTGTCCTTTTTTCCCGCCGAGCAGTTTACCGATGTACGGCAGAAAAAACGGGGCTTCATATTCTACTGTTACAATAACATCGCGGGTCCATGGTTGTTCCTCTTCGCCTTCACCTAAGGCGATACTGACTTTAGTTGCTTTTTCGGCATAGCCGTATTTTTTGACACGGTATTTTTCCGCGATAGCCGGTTTGTTTTTTCCTTCGAGATAATCATCGTAAGCGTTCCAAAAATTGGTACAGTTTTGTGAAGCGGAAGGAGTATTTTTCATTCCGCAGGCAAACGGCACCATCGCGTAAACGGCGGAACGTTTGGCATAAGTTATTGTTTCCTCTGTGATAAAACCGTTACGGTCTTCGGGAAAGGCAACGGTTGTATGAACGGCTGCCGACCGTGCTGCGGAATAAGCGGCAAACATGGTACCAAGTTTCGCCTGAAACATCAAGGTTGTTTCAAGAAATACCGCAACGAGTATAACATAAATCGGGAAAATCATCACAAACGATAAGGCATACGCGGCACCGCTTTCCTCTTGACGGAGTTTCAACAATTGCCGCCATTGGACGAAACGTAATGAATAAATCGTCAGTGCGAATACGGTCACTCCCGAAATGATCCATGCCGTTCCAAGATATTCCATTGAATAAAATAGTTCACAATAAAATTGTTTCATAAAATCGGCCAACCTGTAAGTGCGGCAAGAAGTCCGTAAAGGGCTGTAAATGCCTTGATAAAATACAACAGTAAAAAAAATGTCATCGGAACCGAAACCGCTGTGATCATCACGACATCCAACGATTCCGAACCGCGCCGAAACTTTTTCTGTTTTTTAATACAAAATTGTTTTCTCATTTCTTAAACAAAAATTCCAGTCCGTTGAAAAGGACAAATATTACTGCAATAAAAAAACAAGGAGCTAACGGAATGGGTTCTTTGAGCCAATGTTGCTGCTCCTCACTTGGAGGATCAATCCAAATCGGCAAAAACCAATTTCCGATTCGATGATAAATCGCTGTTATCAAAAAAACGGGTCCTTTGTCCCAAATAATTCCGATCAAACCCAATGTTGCGGCAATAACGTAACTTATTGCAATGGCGGTAATTCCATTTCGGATTCCCAAACCGGCGCCGATCACCGCCGCCAGTTTCACATCGCCCGCTCCGCCTTGCCGCAAAAGGTACGGGATTAACACAATGCCGAAACAGACCGCCGTTCCCAAAAATGAATCGGTAACATTCGGTCTGTTCAGCATTAACTGAAACAAAATCACAACACAAAATGACGGATAAGTCAACCAATTCGGAATCTTCCGCATTTTGTAATCGCAAACCGCAGCAATGAAAAGTGTTACTGAAACAATACTGCCGATGATTTCGTCCGAAGACG
>JAIROD010000322.1 GCA_031257725.1 Planctomycetaceae bacterium
GTTTGTTTGTTGTGGGAACAATGGCTACTAAGGTTGTTTGGTGAATGGTTTTGTTTGAAAATAAGGTAAAAATAAGGTTTGTTAAAGCAATCCAATACCTTTTCGAAAATTCCACTGAAATATTAGGCGTGTTTTATTTTTTATAATAGACACGGATTTTCTGTTCTTTAATATCCGCCGCCGAAGCCGCTTGTATTGCCACCAAAACCACCAGTACCGCTTGTTCCCATCGAACCGGATATATCTTCCGAGTCCCCTCCGGCCATATTGTACTTAAAAACGCTGCGAATATCCGTGAATTGCGGAGATGGAGAAAGTCGTACATAACGGCGGTCTGCCGAAACAACCGCATTGGTCGTTAACATTGCTCCTTGCGGTAAAGTGGTGATTACCGGCCGGTAACCAACAACACTGGGACCATAATTGTACGGATAATAATTACGTGATGAACCATTGCCGGGATTGAGCGGATTATAACCAAATTCATTACTTCCGCTCGAACCGCCGATAATTTGACCCAAAACACCATCATCGGCTAAACGTTTCAGAGCATTATTGCGAGCCAATTGTTTTTGGGCAACATTCATCCGAAGTGATGCAACATCAAGGACACCTTCTTCTAATGATTCGGTACGTCGTCCTGTTTCCAGATCGAAACAAACGATAATCCCTTCCTGTTTCATTTGAAACGCTGTTCCTTCACGTCCTTTTTCACCGGGAACAATATTTGTTTCAACAGCAATTTTAATCATGTTATTGGCTAAATCGCCCCAATCCTTTCGGAGAACAACCGCATATCTTCCATTAAAACCTTTTGGGCAAATATAGGAAATTTTCTTAACACCGGATTGTTCGGTCAATGTTCCGGTAATAATTTCACCTGATTCTGTAACTGGAATTGTTTTGAGAATACCGCCGGAAAGTGTTCGGGGGCTGGCAAACCAACAATAGGTATCTGTCGGCTCGCGAACCATAAGATCAAGACCGGCGTTTCCTGTCCACTCAATTGTTACAACACAATCCCGTAACCGTGCTTCCCGAACTTCGGCGGCTAATTGGAGTGCTTCTTCTACACGCCCGTTTTTTTGCATTTTGGCTTCGAGATTTTGAAGTGTATTGAGTGCTTTTTCCGACATTTTCCTGCCGGAAATACTTTCCCATTCCTGAGCAAGAATTGCTAAAGCAATCCAGCGGAGTGACGTTTCGTCCTGAAATTCGTCATACAATTCCTGACCCAAACGGAATGCCGCCGAATAAAATTCCTGTTTCGGAATCATTATTTCAAGAGCCTGTTTGTATAACGGAAAGGCTTTTTGTTTCATCCCAAGTGTTCGCATAAAAAAGGCGACATTCATCAAATCAATCGGATTTTCACAAAAGTCCGCTGCGGATAATACTGCCCGCTCCACTTCACGCATAGGTGCGCCTTTCCGGTAAAGCGTAAGAGCAAGGGCTTCATACATCCAAGGTTGCCCCGCATCATTGAGAAGAGCCGATTCAACAAACGCGATCACCTGATCTTCAACCGGTTTTTTAGCGATCATTTCGTCAAGTAAACGATATCCGATTTCTTTAATGAGAGCCTGATTATTTTCATTGACTGAAAAAAAAGCATCCCAAAATTCCGGTAAATTCGTTGCGGTTTTGGCATTAACAAGCGTTTGTTTCGCTTTGGCAGACTCGGTAACGGTCTGTTCCGTTTTTGCGGGAGCATCTTTGCGAATTTCGTCTGGAATCGACCACATTCCTCCACCCATACCACCACCATAACCGCCACTCATACCACCATAACCGCCACTCATACCACCATAACCGCCGCTCATGCCGCCGCCATAACCGCCGCTCATGCCGCCGCCATAACCCATCCCTCCGCCGTTCATCATTCCGCCCATACCCCCCATCATTCCGCCCATTCCGCCTGAAATTGGGGTGGTATCAACGACCAGATCAGCCATCGGATAAACTTTGACCGACATATATTTTTTCGCTTCTTCTTCTGAAGTAATTAAAAGAACTTCGTTTTTGATACAATAGGTTAAAGTTTGTTCACTAAGGATGATCCGTAAAATACTGCGTAATTTGATTCCGCTGTATTTCATGGGTTCACGAACGACCGGTGAACTGGAAGTAATATTGAGGTCTCCAGCACCTTTGGGATCAAGCGCAATATTGATTCCAGGATTTTTATCTTTAATCATATTGAATAGATCTTCAAAAGTTGTATTTTCGTCGAGGTCTAAGTCCATATTCTTTTCCAGTGCTTTACTGATTTTCTTTTCTGCCGCACCTGATTGCGAAAGGTCAGAGACTGCATAACGTTCTTTACGGCGTTCTGAAAGAAGGAGCCAACGTTCCGGTTCAATGTAGGTGAGCGGCGGTTCTTCGGGAATCGGAATAAAGGATCGTTCCGCTTCCATCAGTGATTCCACAAACCCAAGATGACGCCGATGCCGTAACTCATTGTATTCGACAACATAACTCGCCATTTCCGCCAAACGTTGAGCGGCAAACGGTGTTGTACTGTCGGGAATCATCTCCATCGCAACTCCGGCAACTGTTGTAGCAACCTTGTATTCACCGGCACTCATCAAAGCAGCAAAACGATTAAAAATCTGAATGGCTTTCGTCCGTGATTCCTGAAGATCATGGAGAGTTTGAAGCCGATCACGTTCTGCGGCAGCATTAGCATCAGCCTGAATTCGTTGAAATTCATTTTTGTATTGGACGTGTTGCACCTGTCGAATAGTATTTCCAATTCGATCCAATGCCAAAAGACGTTCATCGGGATTGAGTGAGGTGTTGTCCCGAACCATCGACGCAGTGAGTTTCAGGTTTTGAAGTGCACCTTCCGGATCGTTGTTCATCCGCAAAGCAGCATCGTTGATGGTTTGCCGGACTTCATTCATCACTTTTTGCGAAACAATATTTTGCTCCTGCGTTACCGCATCAACCAACTGAGGAGTGCGGTTTACTTCGGACGCATTAGTATTAGCATTGTTGTCAACAGTTCCGTTTGTTGCAACAATTGGGGTTTGTTCTTCAAAACGAGTTCTGCTGAATGAACTTTTGGGCGAACTAATATTTTCGTTGTCCGTGGTTTCCTCAATTGTCAGCGGTTCACCCTCTTCATTTTGTTCAGCAATTTTGTAAAGCCGTTCAGCTGTTTTGTTTTTGGGATCAAGGCGTAAGACATTGTTCAAAATAGTCATTGCCTGATTCCGGTTGCCCGTTTTAATAGCGGCATCAGCTCTGTTAATTTGGTCAGTAATATTAACGACAAAACCGTCACGGATCGTTGACAACGAATCCCAACCGACAATGGGCATTGTCAAACCGTTATCTTTGGCGGCAAGTTCGACAACGGCAACGAGAAAATTATTTCCTGAAGCGGCACCCGGTTCCTGATTGGGTACGAAATTCCACGCTAAATCCATTTCATTTCCGGGTGTTGCGCCTTTGAGTTTCAACGTGAAAGCGGCAAGTTTTTCGGCATGGGTTCTTCCGACGAGAATTGTTTCCCGATCACTCCGAATTGGTTGAAGTGTTTGGGGATAGATTTCCCAGTCTTCGGGAAAAGCGTAAGAACCTTGATAGGGCCAGACAATTGTTGCAGCGATGGAGTCGGCGACTTGTTTTCCGAATATCTGGGTAAACTTCGGCAACTCAACAACTTTTGCTTTGTTCTTTTCCTTATCTTCCAATACTAAATCCAATGCCGTAACCAATGCCGAATCACTTCCGGCTTGAATTTGGGTGTTCATATCAATGAGATTACCGCCGGTCTGATTGGTGAAGGCTCCGATAAGACCAAGATTAGTCCCAATTCCGACAGCGCAAGCGGTGAACGGAATTCTTGCGGCGACATAATCATTGACTTCTTTTTCAAACAAGGAAATATCAACCGTTTTAGCCATACTCCGACCATTACCAAAATAGACAACCGCGCGGCGTGCATCGGGATTGCGTCCGGCAAAGGTTTTTTGGGCGGTTTCGAGACCTTTACCCATATCAGCGGCACCGAGTGGGACGCGGCGTTGTAATTTTGCCAGAGCCGCTCTGAGTTCTGCTGAACCGTTGGGAACAAAGCCGACAGTGAGCGATTCGGTTTCCACATCCATTGTCAGAATCTGAATTTGCGCGTTTTCCGGAAGATTTCCGATTGTTGCGGCGAGGGTTGCTAAGGTATCACGTCGCGCCTGACCGACCTGACTGGCGGAGGTATCGACAAGAAACACAACTTCTGTTGTGGCGGTGCTGGGAATTGGAACACCCCGCAAACCAACCGCAACATAATTTGTTCCTTCCGGCGAAGTGTAAAAGGCATATTCGCCTTGAGTTTCTTCACCCGATAAAGAACTTGTTAAGATGATGGCTATGGTAAAAACAGCCAAAACAGAAAAAAATTGCCCGAAAACCTGAATGGGACGCATTGTCATTTTACCGCTCCAACATGCAAGAAAGGTTAATTTCAAAATAAACCGGAAATGGAACAACTACTTAATAGCATATCTTGTAAAATCGAAAAATCAATTTATTCCGTAAAAATTTTTACATTTTTCTTATTTTCTGTATTTTACAACCCTACAAATCGTCAACAACATTACAAGAAAACGCTTGCCCCTTTTTTCGGCAAAAAAAAGATGTTACTCAAATAGAACTGGTTGCAATTAACAGATATTGCCATTAAAAAGCAATTTTTTAATGGAAAATAACGATTACACACTTTGGGATATTTTTAAAATATTGTATCTATTCACTTGATTGGAGGTTTTACATTTTGCGATTGGTAATATATCAGTGGAATATTTTTTTTTAACTATTCAGTCGTTTCCTCCGAATGAGGTGGACTGGTTTTCTTGGAGAGAAAATCGTCTTGAATAAGGTTATATTGTAACGCTGCAATTTTGTTGAACGGGTGATTGACAGCGGTTTGTAATCAGTTATCATTTGTTTTGTTTGGTGAAGCGGACGCAGGCTCTGTTGAGGAACAACCTGCTAGGAATAACCAAACGAATGGAGTGATTGCTTC
>JAIROD010000628.1 GCA_031257725.1 Planctomycetaceae bacterium
CCGTTTTTTGTCCCGTTAGGGACAACATATTGGTAGAAAACAATGTTAATTAACAAAACTCGTCCCGTTAGGGACGAAATGTTGGTAGAAACAACAACAAATCGAAAGATTACCGACATAGCGTCCCTACGGGACGCGAACCATTGGGGCAATACCGTTTGCTACCAACATGTCGTCCCTAACGGGACGCGAATCATTAGGCAATACTGTTTTCTACCAATATGTCGTCCCTAACGGGACGAGCCTATTCCTTTTCATTATCACAAAAAATAATAACCACTGAATGGTTATAAACTTTAATTCGCGTACCCTTTTACTTTATTAACCCTTAAATTAAGGAGAAACAACACAATGGCACACCAAACCGAAAGATCGCCTACCTCTTGATTATTGACCTGTTGATAAATAATTAGGATTGCTGCTGAATAGATACAAATATTTTTAGATGTTTCCCAATATTCAAATTCCCATGGTTTATTTTTTATTTCTCGCCGGAGCATTTTTTTATTGGATTTCATTGCCGCCGTTTGGTTTAGGTTTTTTGGTTTTTTTTGTTCCGGTTTTCTGGGCATTCGTGATCGAACACCCAACACAAATGATTCGTTTTCGCACCATTTATTTCGGGGCGTTTTTTTTCTGGATTGCATCAATTTGGTGGATTGCCTGCCCACATCCGTTGACGGCATTGGGGTTGTTGGCTCTTGCCGGATATCTTTCAATTTACTGGCTCATTTTTTTTGCCGCCTCCCGAATCGCCGTCCATTCTTTTCGTGTTCCGATTGTTTTCGCCGCTCCGGTTTGTTGGATCGGTTGCGAATATTTACGGAATCATCTTCTCGGCGGATTTTCGTTTTGCTCACTGGAACACGCTTTGTATCGTCAACCATTATTGATTCAAATTGCCGACATCGGCGGCGGTTATCTTGTCGGCGGAATGATTATGATGATCGGTTCGGCGGTTGGTTCAGGTATTGATTCTGCACTGCGAAACAGGATTTCCGTTAATCGTTGCGTATGGTATTTTGTTGCCGGAATTGTTTTTATTGCATCAATCGGTTATGGTTACATCCAAACGTTGGAATTACGTATCAGTCAATCGAATCTGACAATTGCCGCGTTACAAGGCAATATTCCGGTTCGGCTTAACGGCGATTCGGAACAAGCTGAAAAAACGTTAACACAATTTACCGATTTGGCTCGTCAAGCCGTTTTGAACACCTCGCTTCAAACGGAAATAAAACCGCTTGATCTTATTGTCTTGCCCGAAACCGTATGCCCGATTCCTTTGCTAAAATACAACTCCGATTTAAAACCGACCAAGTTCGATTATTGGACAGACGACGTGGTTGAATATTGGAACGAACAGTTCGGAGAGTTAAGAAATTTTGTCACACAACTTGGAGTTCCGGTTCTTGTCGGTCTTTCGACGTTGGTTTTTGAGGAACCGCCGGAACCGAAACGATTAAACTCGGCGTTGTTAATTGATCCGAAAAATGACCGGACTGATTCGCGTTATGATAAAATACAACTCGTCATGTTCGGTGAATACATTCCGTTTTCACAATATTTACCGAAAAACTTTTTTCTCAAAACGCTTTGTCAAGAAGCCGGACGCGGTACGCAACCGGTTGCGATACCATTACGAGAGGGGGCTGTTTTTCTTTCGGTGAATATTTGTTTCGAAAGTACGATGCCGCATTTGATACGGAATCAGATTTTGACGTTGAAAAAACAAGGCAAAGAACCGGCGGTTTTAATTAACATGTCGAATGACGGTTGGTTTCGATTTTCGCAACAGATCGATCAACATCTGGCAACGCATGTTTTTCGTGCAGTGGAAAACCGGCGACCCTACATCACGGCAACAAACGGCGGTTTTTCTGCAATTATTGATCGTAACGGAGTGATTCAAAAGATTGGGCGCCGCCGTGAAGCCGAAGTCGTGATTGGTTCGGTTCCGGCCAATGATTATACCACGCCGGTTTATCATTACATCGGCGATCTTCCGGCAATTGCCTGTATGTTGGTCATTTCCGTACTGATTTTATCGGGATGGTACAAAAAACGTAACTGTCTATTTTGTTTTTAATCTTTTTACCACGAAACACACAAAATACACGAAAAAAGAAGGATATAAAATAGGGAATCTCTAAAAATTCAATTTGCCTCCCACAAAGAACACAAAGAAAAGTAATTGATCGCTTCTTTGTGGTCTTTGTTTCTTTGTGGGAAATAAATAGTTCACGAATATATTTAAAAAGTTCGTGTTTTTTGTGTATTTCGTGTTAAAAAAATCCCCTCTCTGAATGTTTTGTAAACGCTAGGATAAAAATAAAATAGACAGTTACCAAAAAACATGTTCCAAAACAAATTATTTTGGTACGAGAAATGTGAAACGGTTGGGAACAATTTCAATTTCGAGCGGTAATATACCGCCGGGGTCTCCATCAAGTTGAAACGGAACAGGATGTTCCGACGTGATTCGGTAACGTGTTGCCTGTCCTAGTTCAGCGGTCGGCAAAAATCGGTGCAGACTAAAACATTGAGCCAATGCGGTATAACCTAAACCGTGAATAATCGAACCGCCGCGAAATAAAACATGATCCAATTGTCCATCGTTTTCTTTGGCAAACGGAGCAAGCGGTAACCCCCAACCATAACGGTTGATATTAAAGAAAAATGCCCAACGTGTCCGGTTGTCAATAATCTTATGTTCCGGCTCCAACATTTCAATTGTCATCTTAGGAAATCGGTATCGGCAAAGTGTTTGACAAATTGGTTTAGCATAGGAAAAATAAGAGATATGCGCTCCGCGTTTATGACCTTGCCGATAACGTTCTTCACGATGTGCGTGGACACCGTTGACAACATCAGCGTCGAATCCGCAACTGACCATCACCAGAAACAGGCGTTGTGTTGCGTCAAAATGGACATTACCCGCATCCAATGTTAGGACTTTTCCGGTTTCAATAATTTCCGCAAGACGTTTGGGACTTTTGCCAAGCCGGAAATGTTTGGCTAATAGATTGGCGGTTCCGGCTGGAAGAAGTGTAACCGGTGTTCCCGGCTCTGTCCGATTCACCAGAGTTGCTGCCGTGCCGTCACCGCCAACACCAACAACCGCCCGCAATTGCCCTTCAGAATAAAATGTTTTTGCTTTTTCTATTACTTCATCGAGGTCTGTTAAAAGTTCCGCCGAAAACCCTTTTTCTTTAAGCCGACCTCTTAATTCCTCTGCCCGAAACATCGGAGAACAATGTCCAGCTTTAGGATTAACGGAAATAATGATTTTATGAGTTGGTAACATAATATTGAATTTTCCGTTTGTAATGATTTGGAGTAATTATTCAGTGGAATTGTTCCTAGCGTTCATAGGCTGGTTGTTAAATATAGGCAGGTTGTTAGATTAGGTAGATTTTGGATAAGCAACCGTAGGTGAACGACGTGGGCGAAAACCCTTCGGCGAAACATCACCTACCTCTGAATTATTCACGTGAACAAGAATCACATAAAATACCAAAACAACCTAAAATTTTGACCCATTTTAACACACCAGCCTCTGAACGCTAGTTTTTTTTGACCGTCGCCATTTTTTTTCGATTTTTCCTGATTGCTTTTGCAGTTTACCGGCGATTCTGCTACAGTCCCTGTTGGTTCTGCTATAAAATCCTTCTTGGTGATTCCGGATTCCTCATTTTCAGAAGCCAGGCAGTTTTTTTCTATGTCTGTTATCCCTTTTTCTGCGGAATCGGTCAAGCCCAATTTTTTGTTTGTCCTCTGAAAGTTCGTATTCTTCCGTTGTTGGCGGCGGGCGTGGACTGCCGTATGCGTAACAATGCGTTCCGTAAGAACGCTATCCCCCAAGTCCCCCCGTGATGCGGAAATGAAACGTGATCATGTTGTGATCTGGAAAAAACCGCAACGTCCCGATTGGATGTCCGAAGCAGAGTATGTCTTGATTCCCGCCGTCTTGGAGTTACGTGAAATTTTGTACATCATTCATCGTGCCGGACAACAGGATGAAGTAACTGAGGTGGACTGGTTTTCTTGGAGAGAAAATCGTCTTGAATAAGGTTATATCGTAACGCTGCAATTTTGTTGAACGGGTGATTGACAGCGGTTTGTGATCTGTTATCATTTGTTTTGTTTGGTGAAGCGGACGCAGGCTCTGTTGAGGAACAACCTGCTAGGAATAACCAAACGAATGGAGTGATTGCTTCTCCTCAATAGTTTTATTCGGCTATTGAGTTTTTTTTCTATAACAAATTTTTATTCACC
>JAIROD010000646.1 GCA_031257725.1 Planctomycetaceae bacterium
TACCCGCCGCGTTGCGGCGGGCTAGCCTATCTTGCCCTTTCAGGGCGGAATATTACAGATTTTACGCCAATAGTATAATTTACGTCAATTTAATTGCGACAATAAAATAGACGGTTACATCACGTGTTCCATAGCGTCTGTCTTCAGAGCAGTTTTCAGAGTCGTTTCCAGAGTCCCCTTCAGAGCCGCAAGCGGAAGGTTGCGAAAAAACATTCCGATTTCAGAACGATAAGCCGGAAAGCCGACTAACGCCTTTAACGGCATAAAATTAGTGTTTTGTTTCATTCAATCGCCTACCTCTGAAATCAAACCCAATTACCTAAGTCATACCGTTGACGGTATAGACAACCTTTGCCCAACTACCAACTTTCCCCGTTTTCCCCCAATTCCCTTGCGGTTTATGACTCATGGCGAGAACCACTTGCAATCGGATAGAAAAAAATTATAATACCGACTCATTTAGGTTAATAATTTTTCCGCAACAATCTTTCCTTTACGATAATAGGAACCAAGTTTTATGACGTTTTCGATGACTTCATTAGAAAAAAAAGCCGTTGACACCATACGAACGCTTTCAATGGAAGCCGTACAACAAGCCAATAGCGGACATCCGGGAACTCCAATGGCACTTGCACCGCTTGGTTATCTTTTGTTCAACGAAGTGTTGAAATACGACACGGACGATCCGGCATGGATAGGGCGTGACCGTTTTGTTCTTTCGGCGGGTCATGCTTCGATGTTGATTTATTCGTTGCTCCATCTTTCCGGCGTGAAGCAGTTGGACCCCCAACACAAACCAACCACTGAACCGGCAGTCTCTTTAGAGGACATCAAAAATTTCCGGCAACTCGGCAGCCGTTGCGCCGGTCATCCGGAATATGGTCATGTTTCCGGTGTTGAAGTTACAACAGGACCTTTGGGAGCCGGAGTGGCCGCGAGTGTCGGAATGGCGATTGCCGCGAAATGGTTTGCCGGACGTTACAACAGTTCCACTCACAAATTGTTTGATTCCAATGTGTTTGCCATTTGCGGCGACGGCGACATGATGGAAGGAATCAGCGCGGAAGCCGCATCGCTTGCCGGACACCTCAAACTCCCCAACCTCTGTTGGTTTTACGACGACAACAATATCACTATCGAAGGAAATACCAATTTGGCATTTACTGAAAATGTCGGAAAGCGGTTTGAAGCTTACGGTTGGAATGTGTTGCGGGTAGAGGATGTGAATGATTTACCGGCATTACGGCACGCTGTCGAAATTTTCCGAAAAACAGAAGATAAACCAACATTGGTGATTGTGAAAAGTCAAATTGGTTTTGGTTCTCCCAAGTTTGCCGGTTCACACGAAGCACACGGCGCACCGCTTGGTGAAGACGAAGTCAAAGCAACAAAACAAGTTTATGGTTTTGACTCTGAGAAAAAATTTGTGGTTGAACCGGAAGTGTATCAACTATTCGCCAACGGAATAGGTCGGCGCGGTACGGCATTACGAACCGAATGGAATAAGCAATTCAATGAATATCGCCAACAATTCAAAGAACAAGCCGAAGAACTCACCAATATTGTTGCCGGTCAACTTCCCAACGATTGGAATACGGAAATGAAACCGTTTCCGGCTGATCCGAAGGGAATGGCAAGCCGTGTTTCCTCCGGTAAGGTTCTCAATCAGTTGGCGAGTAAGTTGCCGTGGATACTTGGCGGTTCGGCAGATTTGGCTCCGTCGAATAAATCGGAGTTGACGTTTCTGGGTGCAGGCGAATTTAGTATGGAAACACCTGCCGGGCGTAATTTTCATTTTGGTATTCGGGAACACGCGATGGGCGCAATAACCAATGGTCTTACCTTGTCGGGACTTCGGGCTTATTGCGCAACCTTTTTTGTGTTTGCGGATTATTTACGTCCGGCAATCCGGCTTAGTGCTTTGATGAAAATTCCGGCAATGTACCTTTTTACGCATGATTCTATTGGTGTTGGCGAAGACGGACCAACCCATCAACCCATCGAGCATTTGGCATCGCTTCGGGCAATTCCCAATGTTGCGGTATTTCGTCCGGCGGATGCCAATGAGGTGAGCGAGTCGTACAAAGCGGCAGTCCTGTTGAAAGAAACGCCTTCCGTTCTGGTTTTCACCCGCCAAAATCTACCGACAATTGACCGCACAAAATTCGGTTCCGCCGAAGGAGTTGCGAAAGGAGCCTATATTCTTGCCAAAGAACTAAAAAATTCCAACCCGCAAATTATTCTGTTGGCAACCGGTAGTGAAGTCGGACTTTGTCTTGAGGCATGGGAAAAACTGAACGCCGAAAATATCAACACTCGAGTGGTCAGTATGCCCTGTTTCGAATTGTTTGAACGGCAACCGGTCGAATATCGTCATGAGGTACTGCCGCCAACCGTAAAAGCTCGTGTTGGGGTGGAACTCGGAATTGAACAAGGTTGGCGCAACTATCTCGGCGATCACGGCGCATTTCTTGGTATGACCAATTTCGGAGCCAGTGCACCGGCTAATGTGTTAATGAAACATTTCGGCTTTACCGTCGAAAACCTTTGCCGCCTTGCCAAACAAACTCTCGCCCAATAATTAAACTATCTATACTGTCAACGGGTAGAAATTGGTTGTTTTATTTGAAATCTCTCCAAAGGTGTGTATCAAAAGGTAGGCAACCTTTCGCCGAAAGGTTGCGTCGGCGATAGCCGACTTGCCCCTGTTTCCCGCTGGCAATCAGTTTCCAAATCGGTCAGAAACACAAATTACCCAATCGAATCAGATTCACTGTTGCCTATCGGCAACGCAACCGTGGGTGAAAACCCTTCGGCGAAAGGTTGCCTACCTCTTGAATCAAACAAAAACAACCAATATCATGCCGTTTACAGTATAATAGTCAAAGGCAATTCCTAAAAAACTGATTTTGAATCTATTTTTTTAACAGAATAAATAAAATTTTCAAGATTTACAGATAATTTTTAATTTGTCAATTCCGCAAATGTTGTTAATTCTGTTTAAAAAATTTTCAGAAGTTCCCATAAGGTAAATATTTGTAATATATCAGTGGAATTTTTCGGAGATTTAAGTTTATTTTTTACCACCCCTGCCCCTCCGAAGGAGGGGAATAATTCCCCTCCTTCGGAGGGGCTAGGGGTGGTCATTCGGAGGAAACGACTGACAAGTTAAAAAAAATATTCCACTGATATATTACAAATATTTTTTGTTTTCCAAATGATATAATCATGTTGTGTTTCGAAATCAACATGTGATATAATTGCGGCAACGATATGCAATGCGTCCTTGTGTCGAATATTCATTATCGCAAAAAATAAACACTGAATAGTTACGAATAATATTTTATTCCATGACCAGAACCGGTTTAATCACTCTTCCTTGTTCTGCATCCTTGAACGCCTGATTTATTTGATCGAATGGGTAAAAATGAATCATTTTTTCAAAAGGAAACTTTCCTTTTTTCTGCAAATCCAAAAGTTTCGGAATAAATTTTTGCGGCATAGACCAACCGGTATCGGGGCATTCCCAAGTTTTTCCTTCGCCGCGTTCTTTCGTGTTGAAGTTAATGTTTCCACCGATGCCGACACCGCAGGCTTTACCGCCTTTGTTCAGCACCAACCGTAAGTTTTCAAGTAATATCTCATTGCCTGACGTATCAAAACCGTAATCAATACCGCCGCATATCTTTTTGACGGCTGACGCGATATTTTCCGTTTCATTGGTATTGATGCAACAAGCGGCTCCAAACTTGCGTGCCATATTTAATCTTGTAGCAATTCTATCTATTGCGATGATTGGATCACAACCGCAAACGTTAGCCGCCAGTATTGCCGACAACCCCACTGCGCCGGTCCCGAACACTGCCAACGGTTTTCTTTTCACCGGTTTGAGATAATTCATTACGGAACCGGCACCGGTCATCACGCCGCAACCGACAGGCGACAGCGATTTAAGATCAAGATCGGTAACCGCTTTAGTCAACGCATTTTTGTGACAGACCGTAAATGTGCTGAACCCTCCCTGCCGCATCAAGGGGAATACTCGCTTGCCGTTCAAGGAAAAAGGCGTACTGTTGTCCAAACGTTTACCATTGAAAAAACGGTGAATATGGTTACATTGATAAGTTCGATTATTTTTACAGGCATTGCATACGCCGCAATGAGTGTAAGTAACGATAACCCAATCGCCCGACTTGAAATTTCTTACTTTTTTGCCGGTTTTGACCACTGTTCCGCTTGTTTCGTGTCCCAACAGATAATGCCCTCCACGCATCGCAATATCGGTATGACAAATGCCGCAGGCAGCGACTTTCACAAGAACTTCGTCCTCTTTCGGGTCTTCAAGATCGAGTTCTTTCATAATAAACTTCCCCGAATCATTTTCAAGAGCAGCCGTAATTTTCATGTCTATTCCTTGTGACTGAAAAATGTAGCAAAAATCAATTACGAATTAAAAAATTAGTAATATATCAGTGGAATATTTTTTTTAACTCTTCAGTTGTTTCTTCCGAATGACCACCCCTAGCCCCTCCGAAGGAGGGGAATTATTCCCCTCCTTCGGAGGGGCTAGGGGTGGTAAAAAATAAACTTCAATCTCCGAAAAAAATTCCACTGATATATTACCACGTTTTAGATTTTGGCGAATTTACATAGAATTATTTGAAACGTAGGAGAGCGTATTTTTTCTTTCCGGTGCGGAGAACCAGAATACTTTCACCGGCAAGATGTTCGGTTCCGACAATCATCTCGGCATTTTTAATTTGCCGGTTGTTGATGGACGCTCCGCCTTGCTTGATTGTCCGGCGTGCATCACTTTTTGAAACGGACAGACCGGATTCGACCAATGCCTCCGTTATTGTTAAATTATTGTCCAGCCGTTGACGTGATAGTTCCTTGCTTGGCACATCGGCAAAGATGGAATTGAGTTGAGCGTCGTCCAGTTCGGAAATTTCACCGCCGAAAAAGATTTCCGTTGCTTTTCGGGCAACCGCCAACCCCGATTCGCTATGTACTAACAACGTTAATTCATCGGCAAGACATTTTTGAGCAATTCGTTTTTCGGGAGCGGAACGATGTGTTGTTAAAACTGTTTCAATTTCCGATGCGGTGAGATCGGTGAATATTTTAAGAGTTCGTTCAACATCGGCATCGTCGAGATTGATCCAGTATTGATAAAACTGGTAAGGCGACGTTTTGGCGGGATCAAGCCAGAGCGTACCGGATTCGGTTTTTCCCATTTTCCCGCCATCACTTTTGGTCAGGAGCGGACTCGTCAGACCATGCAATTGCCCATGTTTGGGAAGAATACCGATTCGCCGTCCAAATTCGCAACCTAAGGTGATATTGCCCCACTGATCACTTCCGCCGATTTGCATTTCACAGTTATATGTTTTGTAAAGATGTACAAAATCATAACTTTGCATCAGCATGTAACTAAATTCTGTAAAACTCAAACCGGATTCGGAATTTTCGAGACGCATTTTAACGGAATCTTTCGCCAACATGATGTTCACCGGAAAATGCTTACCGACATCACGTAGAAAATCGATATACGAAAACTGTGAAAACCAATCGGCGTTATTGACCAACAAGGCACCGGTCGGCGAATGGTCGAAACGTAAAAACTTACGGATTTGGCGTTCAATTCCTTTGATATTAAATTCGACTTGTTCTTTGGTGATGAGTTTTCGTTCTTCACTTTTACCGCTTGGATCGCCGATCGTTCCGGTTGCGCCGCCTGCCAGTGCGATGGGGCGGTGACCGAATTTCTGAAAACGCCGTAAATTCATGAGTGCGACGAGATGCCCGACATGTAAACTGTCGGCGGTGGGGTCGAAACCGGCGTAAATTGTTCGCGGTTTTTCCATCAGCCACGCGACGAGATGAGCGTCATCGGTGGTTTGGTAAATCAGACCGCGCCAAGTCAGTTCCTGAATAATATCCTGCAACATGGAAAATAGACCAATCCTTAACTTTTTTTTCACATTTCGGTGTTATTCTGTTTTTTCATTTCAGAATGGAGTTGCCTTTGTGCTTCGTAAAGGGCAACACCGACACTCACCGATAAATTCAAACTTCTTGCTTCCGACAACATCGGAATCCGAACACAATGTTTAGGATTGGCATCGAGAATGAAGGCGGGAAGTCCTTGTGATTCACTTCCGAAAACCAAAACATCATTGGCGGAATAACGGACATTGGTATAAGATTGTACTGTTTTTTTGGTGAAATACCAGTAGTTCCCTGACAATCCGGCAACTAAATGGTTCCAATCATCGGCGATTTGATAATCGAGATGATTCCAATAATCCATTCCGGCTCTTGCGAGCCGCCGATGTTCCAACTGAAATCCGAGTGGTTTGACAAGATGCAGCCGCGCCCCAACCGCAACACAGGTACGTCCAATCGCACCGGTATTGTCTGGAATTTCCGGTTGATAAAGTACAACATGAAACATGGGAATAGTTGATGGCAATGGAAAATATCTGATCATTTCGGAATTTTGGGGCGTTAGTGAACGATAAAAAAATTCCGTCCCGCTAGGGACGACATTTTTAATCGACATCATTGGCTACCAATATGTTGTCCCTAACGGGACAAAAAAATCCCTAGCGTTCAGAGGGTAGTGCTAAGTGTCCTAATTCCACTTGAATAACAGCCGCCCCCACCCTCCTTTTTTCCTTTTTAGCTCATTTTAACGACCCAACCACCTCAGTAGCCCGAATTGCCCCCCACAATCA
>JAIROD010000684.1 GCA_031257725.1 Planctomycetaceae bacterium
GGGAATACTCAGCGTGGGATGACTGGAAAAGGCACCAAGAATCTGCATAAAACGATGGTCAAGACGTTGATCATTAAAAGAAACCGTCTTAAATTCACGCTCAATCCACTCTAACGACATAGAGAGCTCCTTTTCTGCTAAAGCAAAATTGTTAATAAAATTGGGAACGAAGCCCCCAACTAAAAAAACGACTAAAACTCTCTAAAATTCTAAACACCATTACTAAAAAAACAAAAGATACTTATGTGGTATAACAAGGGGTAACCCCACGTCGTTAACTATTAATTTATTAATTAATGGGCAGAAAATAAAAAATCGAATTATGAGAGATGCCCCAGAGTTTCTTCATTCTATGACCTTTTCCGAATTATTAACCCAAACAATTTGTAATAAGAAGAATCCGGTGATGGTTGGTCTTGACCCGCGATTCGATTGGATTCCGCAAACGATTCGACAAAATACCGATCCCAAAAATATTGAACAAGTTGCGGAAGTTTTCAAAATATTTTGCCGTGAAATCATTGATGTTGTTGCGCCGTTGGTTCCGGTTATTAAGATTCAAGCGGCTTTTTTTGAACAATACGGTGTTCCCGGAATGTCCGCACTTCGTTGGCTTGTTGATTATATTCGCAATAAAAAAGAGTTGGTGATTGTTTTTGACGGTAAACGGAATGATATCGGTTCCACTGCGGAAGCATACGCTGCCGGTATTTTAGGACAAGATTCGCCATGGGGTGCCGACGCGCTAACCGTTTCACCTTATCTCGGCGATGATTCTCTGGAACCGTTTGTCAAAACCGCTGCCGAGCGAAACGCCGGAATTTTCGTTTTAGTTAAAACGTCGAATCACGGAGGAGCAATGCTCCAAGACCTCGCCGTTGACGGCAAAACAATTTATCGCCGTGTCGCAGAATATGTTCAACAATTATCGTTATCAACCCGTCGTGAATCGGAATATTACGGTAATGTCGGAGCAGTTGTCGGCGCAACCTGGCCGCCGCAACTTGCAGAATTACGTGACATTATGCCCAACACTTGGTTTCTTGTTCCGGGTTACGGTTCGCAAGGAGGTTCCGCCAAAGATGTTGCGCCGGCATTCGATGAAAACGGATTAGGCGCAATTATTAACAATTCACGCGGTATCATTTTTGCCTACCGCCGTGAACCCTTTCAAACTACATTTGGCGAAACACAATGGCAACACGCTGTTGAAGCGGCAACAATTCAAATGATCCAACAATTACGTGCAGAAATACCGGAAATAGTTAATAATCGTTTGTCTTAAAGATTATTGGTCTCATTGTCTATTGTCCTTAATATCCGTAATGTCCCATTTGTCTCTGAAAGCGGGACATTAGGAACGACAGGGATTAATGATTAATGGGACAAATAATCCGTTTTATTTTAACCTCTCAAAGGAGTTGTTTATTATGTTTATTTATCTGGTCGAAATCAAAGTCAAGCCGGAATATCTTGAAGAGTTCAAAACGGCAACTCTGGATAATGCCCAAAACACTGTTCGTGAACCGGGCAATTTTCGTTTCGATGTTCTTCAACATCCCGACGATTTGACAAAATTTATCCTTTACGAAGTTTACGCTGATGAATCCGGTTTGGAGGCTCACCGAAAAACCGATCATTATGCACGGTGGAAAACAACCGTAGAATCATGGATGGCGGAACCGCGAAAAGCCGTAAAATTTTTCGCGTTACACTATACCCAATAATCCCGGCACTGTTTGATGCGGGAGCGTTTGTCAGAGTGAATGTTTCAGTAAGTAATTGTTTGAAATTACTTTGAACGACACTTGGGGCGTATTCTCGTTTCGTGATTTATAAACAAGTCCTTCACGCGGGTTGTCGGACAGCGCACTTTTCCCATCAGCCGATTCGATTAATTTTTCAATTGGCGTTTCATGAAGATTCAAAGTGTACGATTTATCAATGACAGGAACGTGTTGCAATCCTAAACGGCGGGCAATTTCATATCGTTCTTCAGCGTCCATATATTCCTGTGTATTGATGTTAAACACATCAAATACGTAAAAATCCGCACTGTCGAGTTTTAACCTGTTTGATGAAACGGATGTTCCGGCAATTTCGCCTTGCACGGCGAGATTAACACCCAATTTGTTACACAATGCGGGCAATGTTGTCCCAAGATTATATTTTATTGCCATATCTTCATAAACGCTTTGGGAAACACCCGCCGATATTCCCGATTTCGTTTCGGATTTTTTCCCGAAGAACGTTTTTGTAATCCAATGAATAAAACGTTGCAAGATATTCATTTTATCAAACGCGGTTGATACTTCATGATTGCGGGAACAAACGCCGAAACGTCCTTTGTTGAAGTAATAGGTTGCCGAAGTACCGTCGATTTTTTCCGTAACTTCATATTTTTGGTTATCGAGCATCATCAATTGAAGAGTTCCAAACGATTGAATCCGTTCTTGGTCTGTTTTTCTAACAAACGCGGGAAATGGGCGTAACGTGCAATTGTTTGACATTTGCCGACCGCCCTGATGGGCATCGGGCGGTTCGTAGAGTTTGACATTGAGCAATTCCGTAACATCATCGCCTTCATGGGGATTGGTTATTTCGGGAAATGCTGATAGCGGCATTAACAATCCTTGCGAAATTTGTTTTTTTAATTTTACCGTCTTCAAACGGTAACCTTCCACGCCGTCCATCGTCTTATTTGATCTTCCATCCAAAAAAATGTAACGTTCTTCTTTGGGCAAGAAAGAATCAATCTCGAAATACACCCCCCAAGCGTCGGCGGCAAATTCACCTTTTTTGACAACGCATACCCAATTATTTGTTGTCATGATTGCCGCTTCAATTCGGTCGGCACCTTCAATCGGAAAGAATTTTTTCACTTTTGTAACTGTTGCTAATTTTCTTGACATTTTATTGTTCCTCCTTTTTATTAAACAATTATTAAACAATTATTAAACGATTATTAAATGATTATTAAACGATTCTCACCGGAACGTTCATTTCTCGTAACTGTTTTTTGAGTTCTGTAATTGTTGTTAATCCTGTGTGCAAAATTCCGGCAACAATTGCGGCATCGGCGTGGGCGAGGACAAAGGCGTCGCGAAGATGTTCGGCGGATCCGGCTCCGCCGGACGCAACAACCGGCACGCTCACTGCTTGGGCAATTCGTCCCGTAATATCCAACTCAAAACCGTTCCGTGTTCCATCTGCATCAACCGAATTAACAACGATTTCCCCGACCCCAAAATCAACCGCTTGTTTTGCCCACTCTACCGCGTCTAACCCGCTCCGTTCTCGAAAGCCATGTGTTGTAATTTCATAACCGCTTGGAAATTTTGACAGATCTGTTGTTGCGATTGGATCCATGCCAAGAACAATACATTGCCGACCAAACGCTTTAGCACCTTCGGCAATAATTGTTGGCTTTTTAACTGCAAGCGAATTGACTGAAATTTTTTCTGCACCGGCATTGAGTACCCGTTCCATATCGGCAAGCGAGGACACGCCGCCGCCTACTGCGAACGGTATCCGAACTGCTTCCGCGACACTCCGAACCATAACAATATCAATTGGCCGTTGTTCGGCGGATGCGGTTATATCATAAACAACCAATTCGTCCGCTCCGTCTTCATAATATTGATAGGCCATCGCCACCGGATCGCCTAAATCGATATTGTCCTTAAACTTAACACCTTTTGTCACCCGACGTTTAATCACGTCAAGACAAGGAATAATACGGCGTTTTAACATGGTCGAAATAATAGAAAATAATGACGGCTCAACCGTTGTGATTGTGGGTGAACCCCCTTCGGTTTTGGCGAAAGGCGTTTACTTACGGTGCCTACCTGTTGATTTTCAAACGTATTTGTGGGTAAACCACGAAAATTTCACTGAGCATCTCTCATAATTCAATTTTTTATTTTCAACCGATTAATTAATAAATTAATAAATTAATAGTTAACGACGGGGTTTACCCCGTGTTTTTAGGTTAAGTCAAACAATGCGGAGCAAGCCCACGCTGTTAACGTTCGGTAAATTCTGAATGATGAGAGATTCCCTAATTGTATTTAGCCCGAATGTTGCTTACAATGTTATCTTACATTCAATGAGTATATCAGAGGGATAGCAATAGACAAGGGAATCTTGACAGTTTATTTATGCACGGAGACTTAATAGTTAACGACGGGGGGTATCTCGTGTTTTTAGTTAACGACGGAGTTTACTCCGTGTTGTTGTGTTAAGTCGAACGTAACTATTCAGTCGCGGTGAATGTTCGTTTTTCTGTCCCGATAGGGACAACATATTGGTAGAAAGCGATTACGATTAAAAATGTTCGTCCCGTTAGGGACGATATGTTGGTAAAA
>JAIROD010000685.1 GCA_031257725.1 Planctomycetaceae bacterium
TATTTGTTTCTAATATTTCATGTTGAAATATTAGATGAAATTTTTTTATCGTTACGGTGACGAAACAAAAGAACGGAAATAATTACGACAACCATCGGAGCGAACAAAACGGCAAAATCGCCGCAAGCACGATAAAACGGTGTAATCCGAACAACAAGAGCAACACCATCCCACGCATCGGTGAGTTCGGCAAGTAATTTACGTTGTGTTAATTCGGGATAGTCGATTAATTTAATCACCTGATCATTTTCCTGAACATCAACTGCACAAACAGCATGGTCGGTTTCGTCCGTATTTTTACGTAACGCCAAAATGACAACTGTTTGATCATCTTTCAAAAGTTGACAAAGCTCTTTCGGTGAAAGCTTAGCAATTTGACAATCAATACCGTGATAAGATTTCAGTGCGTTTTGCAAATTCTCAAGCGGTAAATATTTATCCTGTTCCCAACTACAACGCTTTGCCATTTCTGGAAGTGTTGTCTCAATACCGAGTGTATCCAATGCAACACAACAAGCAATCGGACCACAAGCGGTTTTGTATTGTTCATCCTCCAACGTCGGCATTCGTTGCGAAAATACAAGATTAGGCAACAAAATGAAAAACAGAAAAAGAAAATTTCTCATTTCGTTTCCTCCTCCGTTTTGTTTTCTCGTTCCCGTTTGTCTTTGAGGTAAAGTCGGTATTTTATTACAAGAACAATAAAAATCAATACAAGACCGGAAATAATACTAATGTAGCGATAAATAAACACCCGTTTACTTTTAACTGTCTCCTTCAAAAGACTATCAATCGAAAGACTATCACTCTGTTTATAAGCCAATCCTTTTACTCCATCAAAAACAATAGCATTGTCAGGTATAATATCCGAAAAGGTATTATCCTCAATCCCTATATTTACTTCAACATTGCGAAAAACTACTGATTGAACTACAGTAAGTTTTTCTTCATAAAAAGACTCATCAATACATTTTTCAGGAAACCAAAGAGAATTATTATATTCCCGAAAACCATCAAACCGCACTAAATTTGTACGATTACGAACTAAATGACCATCTGAAAAATCTGTCCGGTAACATTCTTTTTGTACTACTGAAAAATTTTTTTCCGGGCAAACCAAAAAACGATAAGTTGCGTCCGTAATAACAAGACATTTAAAACCTTCATATTATTCAACGTGTTCTAAAATTATTCCACCGCCCTCCTCAAGAAAAGTGATCAGATCATAATAAGGTTCAGATCGTTCCCTGTATATTTTTGTATCCAAAAATGCTAAAGCCGCCAGTAATGAATTCATTGGATAAAATTGGTCTAATGAAACAATATTATCTATGGAAGCATTGGGCAAGTTTTCATCTACAGCAAAATCAACGATACGTTTTACTTTACCATCAAAGGAAATAATATAATTTAAATAATCTTTTGAGTTTTTTTGATTATTGTTTAATTTCAATAAAACTTTTTGTCCGGAAATAATACATTTCCCTGTTTCATGTATTTTTTTTAATACATTATTTTCAACAGGATCTAAGTTAAATTCATAGTCATACCGTAAACTAACGATTGAATTTCGAGTACTTTTTAAAATAGACAGCAGTGCCGCTTGGGGTATTGCAGGTAATTGGATTTTTTGAAAATTTGTCCATAGATCGCGACAATCTTCCCACAGTACACCAGAATCCGTTTTAGTAACCATCGAGAAAAATTCTGTATCAGATATTTGGCGTCCGTGAATTTGCTTGAACGAATTAAGATTATTAGTTATTCGTAACGTTGCTTTCTCTTTTATTGGATCCTCTTTAGCAAAAAGCTCAGAAGAAACAAAAAAAGTTAAAAAAAATAACAAACCAATATTTATATTTACCGAAAAATTGACCATTAAAAAGTGAATTTCTTATATCTGTTTTACTTTAGGGAACTTCTAAAAACATTAAATTAACAAGTTCCCGTACCCGGCATTTTACCACACTCGTGATTCGGTAATGTTACACTCGAATCAGATTTACAACCATTTAACGATGACCATGGATCCGGTATACAAGCTTTTTTAGGAATAGACTTTGAACATTTTTTTTCCAAAATACTCCCGTAAACCAGACCTTCTGGCATTGCTTTTGCAGCCGATTCTGGCGTATTGCATTGCCCAGTATAAAACTCTGAAGGATCGCAAATAGTACTACTATGAAGAAAAATTCCGCCCTGATGGCATGTACAATATATATCACTACATTCATAGTAAACTATCTTTTGTGTAGAATTTCCACAATTAGTTGGAGACAAGTTCAAATTTTTACAATATTCATTGGTACCACTTGTAAATCCTGTGCAAGAACCAACAAAATTTTCTCGATTAAACTTGTTGGGACATGGGAAAAAAACAATTTGACTACAAAACATGATTCCCCACAGTACTCCCAAAGAAGTTCCAATTAACAACAAATCTAACTGTTTCATATCAATTTCTCCTAATTTAATAAGGAAAAGGTTTTATACGATTCGACACCCTATCGAATCGTGATACAGGGATTTTACATTTGGCTTGTTGCCCTGTCAACGAGCCTTTTTGATTTCAATAAATTTTTCCATTGTTCCAAAGCGGAAACGGCATGGCAAAGCCCGTCGAAATCAAAAATACGATTTTTTGTTTCCTACAGTATTCAAAGTTTTCGTAAAACCTGAATATTATGTCATTCTAACAATGCAATTAAATCTGTAAAGTCCCCGAATAATATTCGCCCCCCCCCCCCCCAAAAAAAAAACGTAATTTATGCCAAGGAATGACCAATTCGGCACCGTATCGAATCGTGATACAGGGATTTTACATTTGGCTTGTTGCCCTGTCAGCGAGCCTTTTTGATTTCAGCGAAGTTTTCCACTGTTCCAAAGCGGAAACAGCATGGCAAAGCCCGTCGAAATCAAAAATACGATTCTTCTATTTCCTACGGCATCCAAGTTTCGGAAAACCTGAATACGTGTTATTTTGATGATTTCGTTCAGTCTGTCAATCCCCCGAATGTTCTTCACCCAAAAACGTAATTCATTTCAAGGAAGGAAAAAAATAAATTTATACTCTGCGAAACTTTGCGGTTAATCCTTTCGTTTTCTATGGATTGACTGAATAGTTACATTTATTTGTTGTTCATGCTGTAAGCAATGCCTTATTCAACAAATTCAGAAAGTGCATTACCTCTTTTTTTCCAGCATCCAGTGATAGATTTCCGGTTTCGAATAAACCTCATTCATAATACAGTGACCGGCATTTTCAAGCGTTGTCAGTTTTACTTCTTTGCAACCGGTTTTTTGCATCGCCTCAATCATTTTTGCCGAATTGTCATACGATACAACATTGTCAACATCACCGTGAAATGCCCAAGTCGGTACATTGTTTAGTCGTTCTGCCCTCATTGGTTGACCACCGCCAGCGACGGAAACAATGGCGGCGAAGGTTTCCGGTGAATCGCAGGCTATTTGAAACGTACCGAAACCTCCCATACTATATCCGGTCAAATAAATTCGGTTTGGATCAATATTCCAACGAACCGTTACTTGTTCCAGAATTTGTAAAATTTGCGGTGTCTTCCAGCCATGTTTCCAATTGGCAGGTGAAATGACGACGAAAGAAAAATTTCGTTTCATTTCCGGTGTCAAGTGATTTACAAGGTCTTCCTTGATTTCTTCAACATCCTTACCGACATTTCCAGCTCCGTGTAGAAATATAATCAACGGACGGCGACATCCGAGCGAGTAAAATCCGCGCGGAACATGAATTTTGTAGTCAAGCGGAGCGTTTTTACTGTTTGCTCTCTCTTTTTTCGCAATCTGCCTAACAATGAATGTATGACCGTCCCGATTCCATGACCATTCCACGAATCCCCGCCAAATTGTCAATACAAAGAAAATGACAATCCCCAAAAAGATTAAACGGCAAGTTCTGAAATTTCCGCATTTTATTCGGGAAAATATCATAAAAATAACAGAAAATATCAGGAACAAAAAATAAAACCGCCATGTCCAAAATCGAATATCGAGATAACACCACACAAAATAACACCAAGTATCAACCACTTCGTACCGACCATAGGTAACACCAAAAAGTATCATTCCAATTCCAATAAAGAATAACAGGTTAAGCCCAATAATTCCATAAGTCCGAAAATTTTGTTGTTGCTGTACCATATTCTCATTTTAATCGAAAAAACCGTTAAATTACTACTCAAACTGTAAATAACAGATACACAAAAATCAAAAAATAGCCTATTTTTCCTTGATAATGGGGCTATGTTCGCCAATTTTGAGTGGTCAAAAATCGCAAAAATTTTCCCTATTTTAAATTGACATAAACTGTTGATAAATAAGGACTTACAAATTTGATAATTTATTTTATTTACAGTTTGAGTTACTACAAACTAACTTGATTTTATTCTTTTTTCAATGTTAATTCAATAGTAGCATATTGATTTTCTCAATTCATTTCGTTAGACTTAACATTATTGATGCTTGTTTTATTCTTCTTTGAAAAACATGTGAGGCAATTATGAATCAAAAAGTTACAACACCAACGGGCAAAACTCCCGATCTTTCTCCAACATCACCGCAATCTGTTCGTAGGTCGGTTGGAACGATTTTAGCTTCAAAATTTTTGCTTGGGTTCGTATTGTTTATTGGATTATTAGGTATTGCATGGGGAATTATGGGATTTCTTCCTGCCGATAAACCATACGCTTTTTCCCACACCTTCTGGTATGCTGATTTTCGTTACTGGTCGGATTGGATTTCGGGTTGTTGCTGGCTTGTTTTTCTGTGGGCGGTTGTTTCAACATTGCTGGCGTTGTTTATTCCGAAAAATGAGAAGCGGATTTTTCTTTTGCGACGGTCATTTTTTCAAAAAATGATCGGTTTACTTTTTTTGTTTTTACTTTGGAAAATCTGGTATCAGTTCGCAACATTACCGCTTGCAACAATTTTTGCACCGGTTACTTCACCAGTTACAAATTACATTTATACCAATTATACACTTCCGCTTGCCGATTACTACACAACCGGTGAAGGTTCGAATCCGATGTTGTTACCGGTCATTGTGGGTATCACCTTTATTGTTGCAATTGCAACGTGGCGAATTTTGTATCATTACAGGCGTTGGAAATGTTCAAAAATGTCAAAGACAACAAAAACATCTGAAACATCAGAGACAACGAATAAAACAGAAACAACAAAAACAACGATTTTGTCCTTATTTTTACTTATTTGTATTTTGACAATGCTTGGAGCAGACGCTACAATCGTACCCCAAGAACCTGTTCCACCTAAAAAAGTCGAAACATCAATCGGAATTTACGATGTTAAATCGAAAGATGACCTTCTCAAATTTACCACTGAACAAATTCGTGAATTAGTCAAAATGGAGGATAATCGTACAAAAGGAGCAGGAAAAACACCACATCCGGTTCTCGTTTATTGCCTCGAAGAACGGTCATTTCAATATACTGGCGGAAAGTACGAAAATTCAGAAATCAAATATCGGTTACGTGTTCCGCAAAAGATTAAACCCGATAAAAAATATCCGCTTGTCGTCCACTTGCACGGAGTCGGCGAAGCAGGAAAAGACAATACATTTTCATTAGCGCATCTTCATTCTATTCTGCCGCTTATGATCGGAGAAAAACAACAAGACTTTTTTCTCTTGGTTTTACAATGTCCGCCAGAGAATCGTACCTGGACATTTAAACCGGAAAAAGATGGTAATCTCGATATTGTTGTTTCGCTAATAAATCACGTTATCGCCAATAATCCAATTGATGAAAACCGGTTGAGCACCTTCGGTTTAAGTAGTGGCGGGGCTGGTGTTTGGGAATTGATTATAAAATATCCCGATAAATTCGCTGCGGCGGTTCCAGTATCCGTAACTTTTCCCGGAGGCTATAATACGATTCACGAATTGAACCAGACATCTATCTGGACATTTAAAAACAAAGGAGATGGCGGAGTCGCTATGCCACCAATCCGCATGGCAATGCAACTTTTTGAAAAATCGAACGGTTTCATGAAGTTTACCCAATTTGATCAAGGCGGTCATGCGGCGTGGCGACCGGCAATGGATGAGTATAATTGTTTCGGCTGGATGATTGCCCAAAAGCGCGGCGGTTGGTTCAATCCGCCGCCGGAACGGAAAATTTATACTTATCGTTCCATGCGCAATTGTTTTTTCTCTTTCTTTTTACCGTTACTGATTTCCGGCGGGTTACTGATTTTTCAACGGACAAAATATTGTGAACGATTACATGAAGGGATTGCTAAAGAGTTTTATTTCGGGCGATCTGTAGAAGACGATGAAGGTGATGTAACAAAAGATTTTTATACATGGACAGACATTACAGGAACAAAAAAACTGAAATTCAAATTAATTGATGTCAAAAACGGAATCGCCCGATTTGAAATGTTGGACGGAAAAATTAG
>JAIROD010000759.1 GCA_031257725.1 Planctomycetaceae bacterium
ATTGCTTTTTTAGTTTGAACTGGCGTTTTAATTTAACATGAAAACATTCCGCGTCAAGAGGGGATTACCTTCGGGAATAGAATTGTTGTTTAGGCGTGCGAATTTGTGTCCTCAATGTCAATTCTGTTTCCAATGTCTCTTAAAAAAACTTGTATCTATTCAGTGGTTTGGTTGTCTTTCCGAATATTCCCGTCCCGTTAGGGACGACATCTTGGTAGAAAACGGTATAACAAAATCATCCGCGTCCCGTAGGGACACAATATTGGTGAAATTTATGCTTGGTGTTTTTCTACCAATATTTCGTCCCTAACGGGACGAGCGTTTTTAATCGACATCATTTTCTACCAACATATCGTCCCTAGCGGGACGGAATCTTGTTATCGTTCTCTTCGATTACTAACGCCTCCAAAAAAAGGTGAAATAATCAGCAAAAAAGTGCGCCAAGACAGACGACGGAATAGATACAAAAAAATTCAAAAAAAAATTTTTGTAAATTGCCGAACCTATACTTGCCCTCAAATCAGAATCTGCTAAACTTAGACTTTGTGGGAAACATACCCAATATTGATATTTTTTGACGAGGTATGTGGGAAAGTTGCCCAAAGGTGCTATAATGAGTTTTACCGATGCCGAATTGGTATTGAAAAAAATTAGTGGCGAGTTAGGTGATGAGTTCGTGGCGGGTTAGTGATGGGTAGTGATTGGTTAGTGATGGGTACTGATTTCCATGTCCGAAGCAATACAACTTATTTTAGGCGAATTCAGCCGTAAACTGGATGACCGGTTTCGTTTGACACTTCCCGGAGAATTTGAGGAAGTGTTCAAGCCGGAATCCGGAAAATGCGTGATTGCTAAAGAACGCCCCGGTTGCCTTTCGCTTTGGGATGCGGAATCATGGAAAACAGAACTCGATGCTCGTGTCGATTTGATTCAACAACGTTTCAAACTCGGCGACTTAGGACAAAAAATGCCGGAACTTCAGATGCTGGGTCGGCTTTTATCGACGCGTCACCGTGAAATCAAATTGGCGGAACGTGGTCGAATTGTTTTGCCGGAAGGTTTTCGTGAATTTCTTGCGGTTGAGCCGGGCAATGAAGTTATGGTGGTTGGTGCTGCTGTTTGTATTGAAATTTGGCAACCGCAAAAATGGTTCAACTATATCGAAGGTGAAATCCCCACTTTCAGAAACTTACTCGATACCTTATCCCATTAAATATAATCGCATTAAATATATTAGTTTATTAATTTATTAATTATAAAGTTCAATTTTAGAGTATTCCATTTGTGACCATGCTGTCCGGAATCAACCCCGATTGTGATTCGTTTTTACCCCTCGGTCGTCACCCGAACAAAGGAATGCAAGCCTTTTGTAAACGAATCCGCAAAAGAACGTGGAGAGACGTTTTTTTCATCGGGACATTCCGGACAGTTTTTTTTATACCCCAACCGGTAAGACAGTAAGGTGTCCAATGCCGTTTCAATACATCAAACGTCTTCACATGGTGTTCGATTTTACGGAGGCAACATTGCTTCCAAGACCGGATCTCCCGCCAAGATGTCGATATGTTGCGTGGGAACCGTCCCTGTTGGAAGTTCACGCCGATATTCAACACCGCGGTTTTCGCAATGATTTAGATGCACGGGTTTTTCCAACCTTTCGTGATTACAACCTATGTCTAAACCTCATGCGGTCAATTTCAGACAATCCGTCTTTTTTACCGGAAGCAACTCTTTTAATTGCCAATGGTTTTGAGGATGATCTTTTTGAGTATATTGCCTGCATTCAGGGAATGCGTTTTTCGAATGAAGTTGGGGCGATTCAGAATATTGCGGTGTTGCCGGATTATCGCGGTCACGGCTTTGGACGTGCGATTCTTCTCAGATCGCTTCGCGGATTCAGAGAACACCGTATTCGCCGTGTAACTCTGGAAGTAACAGAAGAGAATATTCCCGCCGTTAAATTGTACTCACAAATCGGTTTTAAAACCTTCAATGTCAGTTTTCTCAAAATCTTTGAGTAAAACCAAGTGACATTACATTAGGGACTAATGGAACCACTATTCCTATTCTTCAATTTATCAATTTAGAATTGGAAAATCCGTCAAACGGCATTACATTACATGTTTGGAACATCGACTTGTCCTCCGGCAACACGATGGAGATGGTCAAGATCAATATAGAAAACTTCCATCGCATCTTCATTTTTAATCGTGTACGGAACAGGCCAACCAACATTTGTTGTTTCTTCAAAATAAACAGTACATTTATAATGAACGTGGTGCAATTGGACAGGTCCCACGAGCGGCATCACTCTGGGAGGATCGACATAATCGGCGATGATTTCTTTGGTGATTCCTTTGACATTGCGGTAAGTTGTTTCCGTTCCGGGAACGGAGCCGGAAACAGGACGAATTTTTTCGAGTTGGCGCATCACCAGATCATCAGACGGCGGGTCTTGAGCGTGATGTTCTGATTCGGTAATTGGCGGAAGAATAGCCACTTTGTTGTAGCGTTCTTTTTCAAACGCCAAATCCTCATAACCTTGCTGGAAATAAGGACTCACCGGCACAGGAATACTGGCAACACCAAGTGTTGGTCCTGTGCCAAGACAACCTGTCGTCAAAAGAATTGCGGTGAGAACCAGTCCGGCGAAACCAAATAGAGCAAGTTTTTTCAGCATCTGTCCATCCTCGACAAATTGAATATCGATCATTAATTAAAACGTCTCACCGCTTCCCGATGGTTCCCGTTTTAATTTGAAATTGAATCCATTCAGATTCTTAATAGTTATTGTTTACTATCGTCCAATCCCAAAACAGAACTTGCGGATTTTTCCGACTTTTCCTTTTCTAACAAGACGGGGTAAATCACATCGTCAACCACTAAACGAAACGAACTAAACTAAACGGGGTAAACCACTTCATTAACAACCAAACGAAAATTCCATTGAATAATATGAATAATATTGAATATCCAATGATGAGAATATCCATCCATCCCTTTAATTAATAGGTATAACGTACAGGTTGCCGGAAGAGCGGTGAAAACGGACCGTTTGGCGTTCCATCGTCAAAGTCCAACCACCACCAACCGTCATGCCATTCGAGTGTTGTTTTTCGCCAACCGAGTGGAACTTGCGGATAAGGATAAAATGGTCCGATATAAGGCCACGCTTTCGGTGAATACTGCTTCGGGTAACAAACTTCGGCATAGTTCGGATAGCAAGCATAACTGGGCCATGCATAATCAGGAAGATTGGGTTGATTGTATTGCCCCGGTAACGGTCCTTGGGTGCCATAGGCTTCGGGGTGATAGGCAACCGGATTTCCCTGCTGTCCCTGCCCCTGTTGCGGCGGCACAAACTGTTGTTGCACTTGATAATGATGTCCGTAAGCCTGAGCGTATTGAGCATACTGAGCATAGTCAGCCGGAATATTATTGGGATTAGCCGGAAGAACTTGAGGAGTATTAGTATTATGCGTACTAACCGGCGGAGTAATATTATTGTTGTGATTATTGGCAACCTGAACGACCGCTTGCGACGGTTCGGGGCGTCCGGGCATCGGAATCGGTGCGGTAACAATTTGCATTTGAGTTTGTGCCTGAGGCGGCGACCAAATAGAACGTTTGGTTGGTATTGACGGAGCAGTTGGAGTAACCGCCGCACGGTTTTTAACATTATTCTGCTCTATCGGCGACACCTGAACCGGTGCTACCAATGAATTAGCCGGAGCAACCGGTAAGGTTGCGGGTGTTCCGGCAACCCGTAAACCGTTGTCAACATCCGTTACTTTAACGCCGGGAATCTTTTTGACCTGTTCCACCGCTTGATGCAACATGTCAAGCGTACCAACCTGACCAACCAACCGGACTTTTCCGTTCTGATAGGAAACGGCAATATCATAACCCGGAAAATGATCACCCAAACTTGCAGCAATCTTTTCCGCCGCCACCTGATTACTGTTTGCGTGAACCGTAGTCGTCGCAATCGTCAATATTGCAGCGAGTATGAGCGGAACTAAAACGAATCGCATTGCCTTCCTCCTACCTGAGTTTCCTTCAAAAACGTAGTGTTCAATACGGTGTACCCTTAACGGCGATCTCTCAAAATTTTGATCCTTTAAAATTTATCGTCCGTCCAATTGACGGAACTTAACCGAAAATCAGTTAAGTAATCAACCTTTTAGGAAGTTATTCACTTTTTTTGTCGGCATTTTCAAATCAAAAAGAAAATTGTTTTTTTATTTTTTGTAATTATTCAGTAGCGATCGGGAGGGTTTGGCATTTTGGGTAAACATTGCCCGTTACCACCAGAGGTAGGGTGTGTAAAATAACCCTCAAGCACATATTGCAAAATGGCATCTCTCATCATTCAATTTTTTATTTTCTGCCTATTAATTAATAGTTAACGACGGGGGTTACCCCGTGTTTTAGGGTTAAGCCTAACAACGCGGGGCAAGCCCACGCCGTTAACATTCGGTCAATTCCGAATTATGAGAGATTCCCAAATATAAATCATAGTTTAGTCTCCATGTTCAACTCCCAATGAATCTACTGCCCTTTCAGGGCGAAAGAATAACAATTGGTTTTCGTGTTTTTTCATAATTTTTATGGTTAGCGAAAAGGTCTATTTTATTTTGTTCGGATATTCGGCAGGAACCACGTAATTATTCCCAACAAAGGCATGAACGAGCAAATATCATAGACTGATTCGATTCCGCCGTGATCGGCAAGACCGCCCAGAAATGCAGAGGCAATACCGCCAACTCCGAATGAAAACCCAAAAAATAAACCGGCAATTGTTCCGACTCTACCCGGAACTAATTCTTGAGCATAAATCAAAATCGCCGGAAATGACGACGCCATCACTGCACCAATGATTACCGTTAATAGACAAGTTCCCCAAAGTGAATCGACATAAGGTAATAATAAGGTGAATGGAGCGGCTCCAAGAATGGAAACCCAAATCACATATTTTCGTCCGATCTTATCGCCGATAGGACCGCCGACAATCGTACCGGCTGCAACCGAAAAAAGGAAGATAAATAAGTAAAACTGAGAATATTGTACCGAAACATTGAATTTTTCAATCAGATAAAACGTATAAAAATTCGTCAGACTAACCGTGTAAACATTTTTTGAAAAAACAAGCAATAATAATATTGCGATGGAAACAATTACGTTGTATTTTGACAATTGTAAATGAGCGGTATTTGAATTTTTCTGTTCTTTTTTTTCCGGCTGTTTAATTTGTTTCAGTTTTCCCGCATACCAATGTCCGATTGGAATCATGAAGAGAATGGCACAAAAAACGGCAATTCCAAACCAAGCAATATTTTTTTGACCATAGGGGGCAATGAGAATTACGGCGAGCAGGGGACCTAGTGAGGAGCCGGCATTCCCGCCGACCTGGAACAGTGATTGAGCCAACCCAAACTGTCCACCCGAAGCGATGTACGCAATTCGTGAAGATTCCGGATGAAAAACCGCCGAACCAAAACCAATAAGCGCAACCGAAACAAGAATCAACGGAAAATTCCACGCCTGTGAAAGTAAAATAATTCCGACTAATGTCGAAGACATCCCAATCGGTAATGAATAGGGGTGCGGATGTTTATCGGTGTACCAACCGACAATCGGCTGGAAAATCGACAACGCCTGAAATGTTGTTGCAATCAGTCCAATCTGAGTAAACGACAACAAAAGCGATTGCTTCAGTAACGGATAACTTGCAGCAATCAGTGATTGAAACGTGTCGTTGAAAAGATGTGAAATACACAACGCCCAAAGAATAAGATAGGTTGTTCTTTGCTTGGTGTGCCGGTTTTGATCCTCATCCTTGATGTTGGTATTCATCTATAATAATTTCCCGATGAATATTCGTTTTGATATTCTCTTTTCCGATTCAGAAAATACAACATTTAATTTAATCTTGGTGCGTCTCTCATTATTCATTTTTTTCAACCTATTAGTTAATTAGTTAACGACGGGGTTTACCCCGTGTTTGGGGTTGACAACGAAGTTTACCCCGTGTTTTGGGGTTAAGTCTAACAACGCGGGGCAAGCCCACGCCATTAACTTTTCGGTAATTATCCTAAGAAGTGTCGGGTTGTCAAGACCGTGTGTGAAGCGTCTCTAATGTTCCGAAATAAAATGTTTAGGGACATTAAGGACTATTGATTTTAATAAAAACTTGGTATCTATTCATTCGATTGGAGGTTTTACATTTTGCGGTTGATTTATTATAACTAACAACCCCTTTAGGGGTTCAACGTGAATAACCGCCAGGCGACTCAAGAGGTAGGCGACCTTTCGCCGAAAGGTCGCGTCGGCGATAGCCGACTTGCCCCTATTTCCCGCCAGCAATCAGTTTCCAAACCAGTCAGAAACACAAATTGCCCAATCGAATCTGATTCGCTGTTGCCTAACGGCAACGCAACCGCTCGGCGAGCGGTTGCCTACCATCGAATGATCAATCCACTGAATAATTACAAAATTGAATTATGAGCGATAGCCTTATGGTTCTTTTTAGAGATTTCTTATTGTTCCCAGACGTTCACCGGCATATTTTCCTTCACGGATTGGTTGCCACCACCAGGTGTTGTCGAGATACCACCGGATTGTTTTGACAATACCGGATTCAAATGTTTCTTTGGCATTCCAGCCAAGTTCTGTTTCAATCCGATCTGCATTGATCGCATAACGTTGATCATGACCGGGACGATCCTGAACAAACGTAATCAGCCGACGATAGGAACCATCAGCATCAGGACGGAAATTATCAAGAATATCGCAAATTGTTTGTACAATCTCTATGTTTTTACGCTCATTATGACCGCCAATATTGTAAGTTCGTCCGGCAATTCCTTTTGTTGCGGCTAAAACAATCGCGTTGACATGATCTTCGACGTAAAGCCAATCACGGATATGGTCGCCCTTACCGTAAACCGGCAACGGTTTATGATCAAGAGCATTCAAAATGATTAGCGGAATTAATTTTTCAGGAAAATGATACGGTCCGTAATTATTTGAACAGTTGGTAACTATAACCGGAAGCCCGTAAGAATGAAACCACGCTTTGACTAAATGATCACTACCGGCTTTGCTGGCTGAATACGGACTTCGAGGAGCATAAGGTGTTTCTTCCGTGAAAAATCCGGTCTCACCAAGTGAGCCGTAAACTTCATCAGTGGAAACATGATGAAATCGGAAACGTGATTTTTTGTCGGCGGGAAGAGTTGACCAATATTTTCGCGCCGATTCAAGCATCGTGTAAGTTCCGACAAGATTGGTTCGAATAAATTCAGACGGTCCTTCCAGACTTCGATCAACATGGGATTCCGCCGCCAAATGAAAAATGATTTCCGGTTCAAAATCGGCAATCGTTTGGGCAATAACCGAATGATCACCAATATCGGCTTTAAGAAAATGATAATTGGGATGATCGGCCACATCACGGAGTGAAGACAAATTGCCGGCGTAGGTGAGTCGGTCAATATTCAAAACCGTCCAACCAAGTTGCCCAACCGTATAACGTACCAACGCCGAACCAATAAATCCCGCCCCGCCCGTAATAATAATTTTCATACCGTTCTTTTTAGAAAATATCAAGCCGGAAATGGTTCCCCGAATGATAACGGCGTGAAGAGGGATAGAAATTGATCCAATCTCTGTTGTAAGCCGGAACTTGCATCTCCGCCGGATAACGATGATACATATCCTGAGAACTGCGGAAATATTCAGGTGAATAATAATTATGAGGATAGTAAACGTAAGGATAATAATAGAACCGCTGCCAATCCTGAACATTGTAGGCTTGCGCCCACTGTCGTCCGTAACCCTGCTGCGCCAACACCTCAGATGTTGAAAATGCCAAAAACAACGCACTGACACAAAGAATGGTTAATAGCATTCGACGGTACATTATGAAACCCTTTCAAATATTCTGGTAAGAATGAAAATGGTGTCGGAACTCTTTTTTTATCGTCAAAACAATCATGTCAACTTGAGTAAATATGACCAT
>JAIROD010000428.1 GCA_031257725.1 Planctomycetaceae bacterium
CGGCAATCCTTCAGACAACGTCAGCGGTAAGATACAACTCAAAACCAATGTCCCCGGTTATGAACATTTTACATTACACGTTTCCGGAACAATTAATTTACCGATTCAGGCATTTCCGGGTTCCATTGATATTGAAAAAGCAAAAACCGTAACACTTGTTTCCCTTATTGATACACCGTTTAGTATTATTGGAGTTGATTGTGATTCCGCATTAACTTGTCAATACGATTCTTCAAAACAAAAAGAACAAACCATCCAAATTATTAAAACAGGAATCCCGAAATCCCGTAATTTGATATTACGTTGTCAATTGGATGACGAACCATTACCGATTAACCTTCCTCTGACCATTTTTGATAATGCCCTCTAAAGGTGAATTGAATTTTGCTAACATAAAACCGAAATGTTCATTTGCCGTTTATGTTTGCGTAATTATTCTTGTTTTGCAAGCGGTATTATTAGCTTGGATTGCTTATGTTCATTCACCGACCCATCTTGAGGTTTTTCATCTTCCGGCGGGATTGAGTCATTGGGAACTCAATCGTTATGATCTTTATCGCGTCAATCCGCCGCTTGTTCGCAAGATTGCGGCGTTACCGGTGTTTCTTATCTCACACGAAAGTAATTACTGTTCTTATAATTCTAATCCGTTTAACCGCGCTGAATATGGAGTGGGACTTGATACGATGCACGCGAACGGTCAAAATTTTGTTTGGCTTGTAACGTTGGCGCGTTGGGCTTGTATTCCGTTTATCTTGCTTGGCAGTTGGATTTGTTTTATTTGGGCGAGAGAACTTTACGGCAATGATGCAGGAATTATTGCACTGTTACTCTGGTCATTTTGTCCTTATATTCTTGCACAAGGTAGTTTAATCACTCCCGACGCACACGCCGCCGCTCTTGGTATTACCGTTGCCTATTTGTTTTGGAAATGGCTCAAGAAACCGACATGGCAACTTGCATTTTTTGTTGGAATTATCTTGGGAATTGCCGAACTCTCAAAATTTACTCTTCTTATTTTTTATCCGATTGGTTTGATTCTTTGGTTACTTTTTCGACTGCCGTCACAAAAAAATGTTCTATTGCGTGAATCAACAATGATTTTCATCATAACCATTGTAAGTATTTTTGTAATAAATTTAGGATATGATTTTGAAGGAACATTCAAACCGCTTGGTAATTATCGGTTTCAAACAAAACTGCTGACAGGTTACGATTCTATAAAAGAGATTCCCCCCGAAGGCGGCAACCGTTTTTCCGAAACATGGCTTGCGAACATTCCGGTTCCGTTACCGTCTAATTTTGTATCGGGAATTGATCAGCAAAGGAAAGATGTCGAAACCGGTATTTTTTCTTATTTGAACGGTCAATGGAAACTAGGCGGTTGGCGGTATTTTTATCTTGAGGCAATATTGATCAAATTACCGTTAGGTACATTGGCATTGATTGGTTTGTGTGTTGTCTTGACAATGGTGAATTATCGATACAGACAAGATTGGCGTAATGAAATTTTTTTGTTATTACCGGCGTTGTCAATACTGTTTATTTTTTCAAGCCAAACAGGTATTGGGATTCATTCCCGTTATTTAATTCCAATGTTACCTTTTTTGTTTATCTGGACAAGTAAAACGACATTGGTATTTTACGGCGGTCAAAAAAAACGGTTACGTTGTTTTATTTTTCTTGTTTTGGTCTGGTCAATTGGAAGCACAATGTATTATTTTCCGCACGAAATACCTTATTGTAATGAATTGATTGGCGGGAACAAAAATGCGTACAAATATTTTGCCAAGAGCGATTCCTCTTGGGGACAGGATTTATTATTTCTCAAAAAGTGGTTGGACAAACATCCTGACGTTTCGGAAATACATATTGCGCATTGCGGACCTTTTGATCCGCGTTTGGCGGGATTAAAGTTTTCTTTACCGCCTGTCGGACTTAACGGAAAAAATTGTACTGAAATTATCTCACCGGAATTATTAGGACCGCAACCTGGTTGGTATGCGATTGATGTTTGTTTTTTGCTTGGCGGTGATCCTTTATCTGCCGCAGACGGTAAAGGCGGTTGGGACGAACCTTCAAAACGGACAGGATATGATCTTTCCTATTTTCAAAATTTCAAACCTGTTACACAAGCGGGCTATTCGATTTACATTTATCATATTACTCTGGAAGATGCAAACCGTGTACGCCGTGAAATGGGGTTACCTGAAATTGAGTAAAAACAAAATGACTTTTATTACTTGTACCAAAAAATTATTGAAAAAGAAAGGCATTGTAATATATCAGTGAAATATTTTTTTTTAACTATTCAGTCGTTTCCTCCGAATGACCACCCCTAGCCCCTCCGAAGGAGGGGAATGATTCCCCGCCTTCGGAGGGGCAGGGGTGGTAAAAAATAAACTTCAATCTCCGAAAAATTCCACTGATATATTACAAGGCATTTTACCATTTGCCTGTTTCTGGTTAGATATATTTATGCGACACCAATTTTTTTCAGGCGTCGCTGATAATGGAACAATGGTAATTGGGAATCTTTAATAATTCAGACTTTACCGAACGTTAACGGCGTGGGCTTGCCCCGCGTTGTTCGACTTAACCCCCAAACACGGAGTACCCCCCGTCGTTATAATCTGCGTAAATCTGTGGATAAAATAAAAATAGACTGTTCCCGAAAACTTCGTCGTCTGCTCGTAACTATTCAGTCGTCAGCTTGGCTACATACATGTCGATATTTTTTAATCCTAATTCCGCCTACCCGCGTAATTTATAATGAGTTACGTTAAAAAA
>JAIROD010000435.1 GCA_031257725.1 Planctomycetaceae bacterium
GACAGGACAAACCTTCCTGGTGTCAGTGAAATCTCAACCGGCGCGACCGTCCAGCGGACGGATCGCCTACCTCGCAATTTTCTACTTTAATTGACCTAATTGAACAACCACCCTGTGAATGCTAGGAATTTTTTTTGATCTTTCGGAATTTTCGGCGAATCATTGCCATAGGGAATCTCTCATCATTCAGAATTTACCGAAAGTTAACGGCGTGGGCTTGCCCCGCGTTGTTAGGCTTAGCCCAAAAACACGGGGTAAACCCCGTCGTTAACAAATGGGCAGAAAATAAAAAATTGAATTATTAGAGATGCCCTGTAATAGTTCAGTGGAATTTTTTGGGGCGTTAACCATCGCGGGGTAAATCCCGCCGTTAACGAGCGCGGGGTAAACCCCGCCGTTAACCATTATGGAATAAACTCCGTCGGTAACAAAGGCGAATAATCGCATGTTGCGAAAAAAAAAATATTCCACAGAATAATTACAAAAAATCAAAATAAAAATAGACCGTAACAGCTATCGTCGGATTTTTTCGAATTGTTTATCGAGGCGTTGTGGAGAAACTTTTATGGAAGTTCCTAAACGTTGGGCAAAAAGTGAAACGCGGTATTCTTCCAACATCCAACGAAAAACGGTCAACTCCGGATCGGTAATTCCGGCCGCAACGTGAAGTTCCAACCGTTCCGCATATTGTTCCCAATATTTTTGTAATTCCAACATCGCCCGACGGTCAAATGCTTCACCGCCGTTGCGTAATTTTTCGAAACGTAATGGAATTGCCTTAAAATAACGCGGAAATTCACAAAGGACACGCCACGGCGTTTGAATCAAAAAACCGGGTTCTGTTAAACGTTTCAAGTGTTCTTCGGCATCCCGACAAGTTGTTTCCGTCTTCGCGGATTTATTCTGTTCCACCGCAAGACGGGCTTGATGGAATGATTCCAAAAGAGGAATAATGTACTTCGTAATTTCTTGTACAACTATTCCGATTTGTTGTTTTGCCGATACACTGCGTTGTTCAAACTCCTCCTGATTATTGACCGGTAATTCTTCCAACTGTAACGCACGGGCGGCAAAGAATTGTCCCAAATCATCAAAAAAATCAAATTGACGTAACGGTTGGGCATAAATTTTTAGTTTGTCCGCATTCGGCAGCCATTGAATTTGTGTGCGAATTTCACGTTTGTTGGCGGTATAAAAAAGTTGTTCATATTGCGGCGGTTTTTCCTGTTCCTGTAACGGAACCGCAAATTCTTTTCGCAGAACATTAAAATCACGGTCTTCTCTAACGGTTTCACCATTTTCATCAAGAACACGAACATTCATTCGCAATTCCAACGGAATCTGTTCCTTGTTAAAATCCGACGGAACCACAAGCCGACCGGTCATTCTTGTAATTTTCCGGCAGACCTGATCTTCAAGATTTCCTTGTCCGAATTGAATATTTGCCGACAATTCTTTAACGGTATCGGGAATGGGAACAATTCGGCGGCGAATTTCTTTCGGTAACGATTTTAATAAAGCGGTGATTTTTTGTTCAATTAAACCGGGAACGAGCCAGCCCAGCCGGGACGGTTCAAGTTGCCGGAGTTCTTTTTGGGGAACAATTAACGTTAAACCGTCATGTTGTTCTCCCGGCGCATAATTGTATTCAAGGTCAAACGATTCCCATTGATCTGGAAACGCCGACACGTCCATTGTTTCCGTACAAATATCATCAAGCGTCATCTTCCAATGTTCTGTTGACGATTGTTTTGCAAATTTTTCCAATGACCGTTTATCGTACACTTCATCGGGAATCCGTTCCTGATAAAAACGGTAACGTACTGATTCCGGTTTGACAATATCGGGATGGCGCAGTTTGTCCTGTAATTTTCGGGCTTCGTCAAGAATTTTTTGATTATGAACGAAAAATTCAAGATTAGTATCAAGATCGCCTTCAACGAGCGCGGACTGAATAAAAATGTCTCTTGCCGCTTCAGGGTTAATCGTACCGTAATTGATTCGCCGCTTCGGAACAATCACAATACCGAATAACGAAACTTTTTCATAAGCATGAACATAACCTGTTTCACTATCCCAATGCGGTTCCAGATAAACGCGGTTAATAAGATGTTTTGCCATCGGTTCAATCCAATCCGCATTAATTTGCGCAACTGTTCGTAAATACCGGCGTGAGGTTTCAAGACGTTCCGCTGCAAGAATCCAATGAGGTAAACCGGCCGATTCGCCGGTTGTTTCTTTCCGGTTGTTGTTCTGTTTTTGACGGTGATTTTGCTGTTGTTTTTGTTGATATTTATGAACTCCGCTGCCGAGCCACAATACAAATTTTCCGCCGCCGCCAATAGTATATTCACAACGATTATCACGTTGCGCAATTCCCGACAGATTACCCGCAAGAATTGATTTGTGTAATGGATCATAAAGTTTTTCAAAATTCAGTTTACGTTGTCCGATCTTCATTTTGGCATCGTGAACATATTGTATCAGTTGAAGGTGAATATCACTCCATTCCTTCATCCGGTTAAACGATAAAAAATTTTGTCGGCATGATTTTCGTAATCCATTTCGGCTTGTTTGATCTTTCACGTTTTGAAAGAAATCCCAAAGTTTCAAATAACCGATAAAATCGCTTTGTTTATCGAGAAACTTTTCGTGCGCCGTATCCGCTTTGCCCTGAAATTCCTGCGGACGCTCACGCGGGTCTTGAATTTCGAGAACCGACGCAATAATCAGCATTTCATTCAGTACACCGTTTTCTTCAGCGGCAAGAATCATCCGCCCAATACGCGGATCAACCGGAAGTTTACTTAACTTCCAACCAAGCGGTAACAAATTTTTTCGCTCATCAATCGCCCCGATTTCAAACAATGTTTTGTAACCGTCGGCAATTGCGGATGTTCGCGGCGGATCAAGAAATGGAAACGTTTCAATATTTCCCAAACGCAGCGACATTGTTTGCAGAATAACCGATGCTAAATTTGTACGTTGAATTTCCGGTGTGGCGTATCGTTCACGATTATTGTAATCAGATTCGGAATAAAGCCGGATACAAACGCCGGGAGCAATTCGTCCGCAACGTCCTGCCCGTTGATCGGCGGACGCTTGGGAAACCGCTTCAATGGGAAGACGTTGAGTTCGGGAACGCGCGGAATATCGGCTGATCCTTGCGGCTCCGGCATCGATAACGTAACGGATTCCCGGAACGGTTAGCGACGATTCCGCAACATTGGTCGCCAGAACAATCCGCCGTAACAGAGAGGTCTGAAAAACCTTTTGCTGTTGATGAACCGGTAATCGTGCATAAAGCGGCAGGATTTCCGTTTGATGTGACAAATATTGCCGTAATACTTTTGCTGTTTCAAAAATATCGCGCTCGGTCGGAAGAAAAATGAGAATATCACCGTTGCCCTGCTGCGCGAGTTCATTGACTGCCGCCAAAACCGCGCGTTCCTGAACACCAACAGAATCGTCGCCGTTGTCGTCAAACTCTTCGAGACTTCTGTACAGAATCTCAATCGGAAATGTCCTGCCGGAAATTTCTATAACAGGAATTGGTTTGCCGTGATTGATTCGCTTATCGGTAAAATGTTCGGCAAAACGTTTGGCATCGATTGTTGCGGATGTGATAATCAATTTAAGATCGCAACGATGAGGCAATAACCGTTTCATCATACCAAGCAAAAAATCAATATTGAGTGAACGTTCATGAGCTTCGTCGATAATAATTGTATCGTATTGACGGAAATTTTTATCGGTTTGCGATTCGGCAAGCAGAATACCGTCGGTCATTAACTTGATCAGAGAATCGGAACTGATTTTTTCGTCGAACCGAACTTTGTAACCGACAACTTGACCTAGCGGCGTTTTTAATTCGTCGGCAATTCGTGCGGCAATTGATCGTGCGGCAATCCGGCGCGGTTGGGTATGTCCGATCATTCCGTTGATACCGCGACCAATTTCGAGACAAATTTTCGGAAGTTGTGTTGATTTTCCGGAACCGGTTTCGCCACAAACTACAATAACTTGATTTTCCCGAATTTGCCCGATTATTTCCTCACGCCGTTGAATCACCGGTAATTCATCATCATATTGCAAATTCAAAGACGTTATAAAATTTCGTCGTTTTTCTTTGTCCATATATTTTTAGTTAATCGTTAATCGTTGATAGTGTTGCAAGTTTTTTTTACGGAATGATATACTCATTACACTTTAAAATTCGGTTTTTATTTTTAGAATACCCAATGGAGTCAATAAACATTTCATTATTTTCAAGTCGAGAAATTTCATGCACTACACAAAAATTACTACGAAAATGACAACAACAAAATTTTTCGTGTCATTTCGTGTGTTTCGTGTTAAAAAAATTATAATAGATCAGTGAAATTTTTGTTTGGTTGTTAACTATCGCGGGGTAAACCCCGCCGTTAACTAGCGTGAGGTACCCCCCGCCGATAACAAATATAAATAATCGCATATTGCGAAAACAAATATTCCACTGAATAATTACAAAAAATCAAAATTAAAATAAACAGTTACGGTATTTTTATGGAAATCCTGAAGTATATTCACTGTCCGCTATTAATTTTGCTTCATGGAGTAATTGTTCGATTGTTTCGGTGTTTTTTGATTGTAGCGTCTTGATCAGCTCCTGAAGTTGAACATCGAACCGATGAAGAGCATCGAGAACATGATCGCGGTTGTCCAAAAGAATATCGCGCCAAATCTCCGGCGAACCTGCCGCCAACCGTGTCATTCCGGCAAAACCGGTTCCGGTAAACAGCCTTTCGTCTTTCCGTACCATTCGCGTTAGAATAACCGAAAGAAGATGGGGAAGATGCGAAGTAACCGCGAGAATCTCATCATGTTTCACCGCGTCCATCTCAATAACATGAGAACCAAGTGTTTGCCAGAACCGCCGCAAAAGGTTAAGATCATTGGTCGAATGATTTTTTGTCGGAGTCAGAACCGTAAGCCGATTCCGAAACAACTCCGCATCCGCCGCGTCCGGTCCACTCCGTTCACTTCCGGCAATCGGGTGAGAACCAATAAACCGCAGATCGGAAATCTCCTGAACCAGTGTTGCTTTCGTACTGCCGACATCAGTGAGAAGCAATCGCCCGGAATGACCAAAGTGTTTAATTGCAGCAAAAACATTTCGGGCAATGTCGGCAACCGGCGTGCAAACCACGACAAGCGTTTGATCGGAATCAGTCGAAGCCGGAATTGTTTCGAGCGATAAATGGGCTTCGTCAATGATTCCGTTTCGAGCGGCAATTTCCAATGTTTTTGGGGTACGCCCAACTCCAATAACCGTTTGTGCCAAACCATATTTGTGGGTTGCCAAACCAATGGAACCGCCAAGCAAACCAACTCCAATAATAATTAATCGGGAAAACACCGGAAAATATAGGATAAAGTAAGGCAATCAGTTTTCGTAATTATTCAGCCGTGCCTTTTTCGTTTGACGAATAGTTACATTCAATTTTTTATTTTCAACCTATTAATTAATTAATAAATTAATAAATTAATAGTTAACGACGGGGGTTACCCCGTGTTTGGTGGTTAAGTCGAACAACGCTGGGCAAGCCCGCGCCGTTAACGTTCGGTAAAGTCTGAATTATGAGAGATTCTCAATGGAATTTTCGGATCATCGGTCATCTTTTTTGTTGGCTGTTGGAAATTACAGATCAAGAGTTCCGACAATTTCCGCAACTTCTTTCACACCCAATTCGGCTAAGGCGTTGGGCAATGCACCCAGGATTTGCATGGTTGCGGTTGGATTGTAAAAATTGGCGGTTCCAATTTGGACGGCAGACGCTCCTGTTATAAAAAAATCCATTGCGTCATCAATCGTTTCAATTCCGCCAATACCGAGAATCGGAATGTTCACCGCTTTGAAAATTTGCCGGACACAACGTAATGCAATTGGTTTGATTGCCGGACCGCTCAAACCGCCAAAACCGTTGCCAAGCCGTGAACGTTGTTGCCGCCAGTTCACCGCCAAACCGAGACAAGTATTGATCGCCGAAATTCCGTCCGCACCGCCTTGTTCCGCTCCCCGCGCCACATCGCCGATGTTTCCGGCATTAGGCGATAATTTGACCCAAACCGGAAGCGGTGTAACTTGGCGGAATGTTGAAACGATTTGTTCACACAGTTTCGGCTCCATCGCAAAATCAATACCGCCGCTCACATTCGGACAGGAGACATTAAGTTCAATTGCGTCAATTCCTTGAACCAATCCAAGTTTTTCTCCCCAAATCGGGCATTCGTCTATGTTTTTCACGGCAATACTGACAATGATTTTTGTATCGAGCGTTTTGAAATACGGTAATTTATTGCGCAAAAATTCATCAATTCCGTCGTTATCGAGACCAATGGAATTGAGTAATCCTGATGCTGTTTCGACGGTGCGCGGCGGCGAGTTGCCGGGGCGTGGGAAAAGAGTTACGGTTTTCGGAATAATTCCGCCTAACCGCGATAAGTCAACAACTCCCTCCATCTCACGGGCATAACCAAAAGTCCCGGACGCGACTAAGATCGGATTTTTGAGAGCCAATGAACCAAACATAGAGAGACCTACAAAAGACCAACAGCCCGCGGGGGGAATCGAACCCTCAACCTCAGCTTTACGAAAGCTGCGCTCTGCCAGTTGAGCTACGCGGGCATTGATTGTTTTTATTCCGACAAGATTGTTTATTTGAAAACTGTTTTTTAAAACGTTTTTTTGCAAAATCTAACGTTCCCGAAACGTGATGCGTCCACGACTCATATCATACGGACTCACCTCGACGGTAACACGATCTCCCGGAACAACACGTATCCGAAATTTACGCATTTTACCTGCCAAGCGGCACAACACGATGTGATCCATATCATCCAACTTCACCCGAAATGCTCCGCGCACTTCCTCCGTCACCACGCCGGATAACTCAATAACTTCTTCTTTTCCTTTTGATTCGGACATTGCTTTTGAATCCTCGAAAACTTTCTAATGGGAATCTCTCATAATTCAGAATTTACCGAAGTCAACGGCGTGGGCTTGCCCCGTGTTGTTAGGTTTAACCCCCAAACACGGGGTAAACCCCGTCGTTAACTATTAACTATTAATTTATTAATTAATAGGTTGAAAATAAAAAATTGAATGATGAGAGATGCCCTAATTTCATTAAATCATTTATTTCGAAATAAAGACGATCAACATTTTATACCTGAAAAAACAAATTCCAAGACCCCCCTGATAAAAACTTTCCTGATAAAGACTTCCTGTTTTTGTTTCATTTGTCTCTCATGCCCCTATACTGTCAACGGGTAGAAATTGGGAATCTCTAATAATTCTGAATTTAGCGAAGTCAACGGCGTGGGCTTGCCCCGCGTTGTTCGACTTAACCCCAAAACACGGGGTAAACCCTAATACTACTGTAATCGTAATATATCAGTGGAATATTTTTTTTTAACGATTCAGTTGTTTCCTCCGAATGACCACCCCTTGCCCCTCCGAAGGAGGGGAATAATTCCCCTCCTTCGGAGGGGCAGGGGTGGTAAAAAATAAACTTCAATCTCCGAAAAATTCCACTGATATATTACAATATTTCATCAATATTCTTTTGGTAACCCGGTTGTCGGGTTGGACGGATTTTCAGGGAAATTTATTTTTTTGCACAGACCAATGAATATCAAAAAATTTTTTTCACAGAATATTATTCTGATTTTGTTCATTTTTGCTTTTGTGATTGTTTTTGGCGTAACGATCGCCGCCAATTCATTCAGTTCGTTTTTGTTGCGAACGATGGAGTTCAATATCGAACAACGCATGAAAGTCGCCAGTATGAGAATCGTTGATCTCACTTCCGCCGAAGAACTCGATCAGTACCGCACCGTTGATGATATGCAAAAACCCGCCTACCAAGCGTTGCGGCATAAACTGCGGGAATTCACCGAATCCGCCGATATTCTCTACGCCTTCTACTCCCGACATATCAACGGTAATATCTATTACATCGTCGATAACGACTTCGACGAAACAACCCGCGTCGGATTAGATACCAAACCCTTCAATTCACAACGCACCCCGTGGATCCGTCAGGCATTGGAAGGACAAACCATCGTCTCCGGTTTGGGGAACTACACCCCAGGTTGGGAAGGAATTTACAGCGCCTACTCGCCCGTGTTAGATAAAAACGGAAAAGTGGTCGCTATTGCCGGAATCGATATACTCGATCACGACATCGTGTTCGCTCGACGGATGTTGACCATTCTCACCGTCATCCAACTCATCGGCGTGTTCACCGTGTTCGGCGGCATTTTCATCATTCTCATACGACACCAAACAATACAAAATATCCCAAACACTCTCAAAGAAAATTCCATACAACGTCGCTTTTTAGTATTATCCATTTGCCTTTTTTTCTTTGTCTGTGCGGGAGCCGTTGTTGTTTTCGTATTCTCCATGCAACGATTAAACGAAGACAAAATCGAACAGAGTTTAAGTTTGGCGGTCGAAAGTATGAAACTGCGGATGGCAAACACGGTCAACGCCGATTTACACTTGGCAGTTAAAATGGCAGACGCTCCGGTGATAAAAAATTATTTTCTCAATCCCAATGATCCCCAACAACACGAACAAGCCCTCGCCTCCATCGAAGCCTATCGCCGAAACTTCGCCAAATTACGTTCCATTTTCTGGATCAACGATGTTGATAAGATTTTACACTGCGACGGCGCATCACCTTACACCGTTGATCCCAATCTTCCCGACAACTATTGGTATCATATGACCCTCCACGAAACCAAAACGTATAATTGTAATATCAACTACAATCCAGACCTCCTGACAACAAAACTTTGGATAAATGTTCCCGTTTTTGAAAACAATAAAGCCGTCGGTATGGTCGGAACCAGTATTGAACTTTCCGAATTTCTTGACACGCTTTATAGCCATGTTGATCTTGGAACTGCAATAGACCTCTATTTCTTTAACGCCCAAAATGAAATAACCGTAGCACGCGATTTATCCCTCGCCTTTGACAAAAAAAGCCTTATTAAACATTGGGGACAAGCAGGTCGGAAAGTGGTCGAAACGGCAAACAAACCCAATGCTCCGAATATTCAAATCATTACGCATGATAAATTTAAGTATGCGGTGAGCTCGATTCCTCTGTTGAACTGGTATATTGTCGCCGCCGTTCCCGTCCCGTTCAACATCTTGTTTGACAACACCATGATTACTCTTTTTGTCATTTTATTGGGATTGGTTTTTGTCATTTTTATTGGGTTGAATGTTTTTGCTGCGTCGATACAAAATACGGTGAATGTTCAAAATCACCGGCTGCTGGAATTAGCCACAGAATCACAAGCCGCCAATGATGCCAAAAGCAGTTTCCTGGCGATGGTGAGTCATGAAATCCGTACCCCAATGAATGCAATTCTTGGTATGTCGGAATTACTTCTTCGTAAAGAGTTGCCGGAAAACGCCTACAAAGATGCGGAAAGTATTAAACAAGCCGGTTCCAATTTGCTTTCCATTATTAACGATATTCTTGATTTTTCAAAAATCGAATCCGGCAAAATGGATATTATCGAGACAAATTATACCTTTGACTCGCTGATCAATGATTGTATCAATATTACCATCAACCGTATTGGCGAAAAACAATTGGATTTTGTTGTCAATATTGATCCAACGATTCCGTGTGCTTTTTTCGGCGATATGGTTCGCATCCGACAAGTCTGCTTAAATCTCCTTTCCAATGCAATTAAATATACACAAAAAGGAAAGATTACTTTTCGTGTCAAAGGCGAATATCGTCATGACAAAGATCGTGATGACGAAATATTACTTTTATTCGAAGTTATTGATACGGGGATCGGTATCAATCCCGATGATATGTCGAAACTTTTTGCGTATTTCAGTCAAGTTGATACCCATCGGAATCTCAGTATTGAAGGAACTGGTTTAGGGCTGGCGATTAGCCGCAGCATTTGCCGTTTGATGGGCGGAGATATTACGGTACAAAGTGATTACGGTTATGGCAGTACATTTACCGCTTGTATTCCTCAAAAAATTGTTGATTCACACCCCTTCGGTTCGGTAAAAAAGGAATCACTCATTCAAGCGAGTAAACAATATGAAGTTCCATTTATCGCTCCCAGTCTGCATATTCTGGCGGTTGATGATATTGAGACTAATTTGACCGTTCTTTCAGGACTTCTTGCACCTTACCAAGCGCAGATTACTCTTTGCACCTCAGGAGAAGATGCTATTACGTTAATAAAAAACAGGTTCTTTGATTTTGTCTTGATGGATCACATGATGCCCGGAATGGATGGCGTGGAAACGGTGTCGCAAATACGGAATTTAGAAAACGTATATTACAAAAATCTTGCCATCATCGCTTTGACCGCCAACGCCGTTTCCGGTATGCGTGAAATGTTCCTGAAACAGGGATTCGATGATTTTCTCTCAAAACCTATCGAAATCTCAAAACTTGATGAACTCATGTCAAAATGGACTCCCAACGAAAAGAAACTACCGGTTGAAAAAATTACTTGGGAACAAAAAGCGACGGAAATCGAAACAGAAACAAAAATGGAAATCGAAACGTTGCCTGTGATTTTTGGTGTGGATGTTGCGAAGGGAATTGCGATGACTGGCGGAACGATTGAGGGTTACAAAAAAGTGTTGTCCATGTTCTGCAAAGATACCCAAAAACGTTTTCCTCTGCTGAAAAATTTTCTTGTCAACAACGAATCTCTTTCCGATACTTTTTCCGACAATGATTTTGCCGCATTAACGGTACAAATTCACGCCTTGAAAAGTGCTGCCGCTTCTCTTGGGGCAACAGAACTTTCCGCTGAAGCGGTCAAACTCGAAGATGCCGGTAACGCCAAAGACTTGACAACCATCAAAAAGATGTTACCTGAATTTGTCCAACAGTTGATGCGTCTTACGGAGGCGATTACCGCCTATCAAGAAGCCGGCAAAAAACAAGAAACACTTACTCCGTTACCGTCAAATACCGAAACGGAGCCGGATCATTTGATCAACTCTGCAATCAGAATTTCGTTGTTAAAGAAACTGGTCGATGCGTTACAGTTCAAAAAAATCAAAGACATTGATCCGATTTTAGAAAAACTTGAAGTACAAACTTTTGATACTGCCGCCAGAGCAATATTGGAACAAATTTCCGATGATGTTTTGATTGCCGAATATGACAAAGCGTTGGAAGCGGCTGCCGTGTTGCTGAATAACAGCGGTAACCCCTCCCGTAAACGGCGGGGTTTACCCCGCGTTTGCCCCATGTTTGGATAGACCCATGTTTGCACCGCGATTCCCCTCCCCCTTCACCGTAACATTATTTCCAACCTGATTTTCCTAACAAAACCATTTAACAAAAAATATTCGAAAAACTAATGCCGCTTTTTATGGCAACATAAAATGTAACTGTCTATTTTAATTTTTATTAGTCCTGCAAGGACTATTAAGTAAAATACTTTATTAACCGTATGCTT
>JAIROD010000087.1 GCA_031257725.1 Planctomycetaceae bacterium
CCCGCAACGTGGTCTGAACCAGTTGGTGAAACTGGCGGATTGCCCCAATCGCTCCCCAATAAATTCCGGCGGCTAATGCTTCTTCGGTGTTCTTGCCCGGATAAACAGCAAATGAAATATCATCGGTTGAAATTCGTGGTAATCGCGTTGAAATTTTTGTCAGTGATTCCGCCATCGCGTTTAATCCCGGCAAAATCGCGCCGCCTGCAAAATAACCTTCACCCGCCAACAAATCAACCGTAATCGCACTGCCCGCATCAACCACTAAAATTCGTGTTTCCTTTTCAAGATCGAACTGCACCGCATGGAATGTCCGCCAACAGTACGACGCGTAAACCGCCAACAACCGGTCAAGTCCAACCTTGACCGGATAGTCAACATCAATCGGTATAGGAATATCATGGTAGGAAATTTCATGAAATTGATCATGAGGCCGGTGTTGAAGCAGTTTTGTTTGTAATTCGTTCCAGGGAAAATTTCCTGTTCGGGCAATAGACCATGTTTCCCGTTCATGTTTCCTTTCCGGTTTGTCCGGATTGTCGAGCCAATCGATCACGGTGTCCCAACCGGAGGAGTCAAGGAAATCGGAATAATCGACGGCAAGCACGGAATCAGGGACGGGGACTGCATTGGCACAGTAACCGTTTTGAAAGAATCCGAATTTGGCGCGTGTATTCCCAAGATCAACAACAATCATGGATTCATCAACGGTAATAGATACTCAACCGTACTATTCATATTGTCGAGTTTTGGATAATCCTCTTCGGGGATTTGCACCCGATAACGTTTACGCAGTTCAAGCACAATATCGAGCAGATCCATACTGTCCATTTCAAACTGATCACGGAACGAAACTTCATCTTTCATTGATGCGAAGTTTTCATCCGGAGCAATATCGGCAAGAATACTGATTACAGCTTCACGAATTTCAGGTCCGGTCATGGGAAAAATAAAATTAAGAAGGGGGTTAAATAACATGCGGCGTTTAGTCCGCCAACAAGGATTCGATTTTTTTTAACGATGGGGCGCAGTGTTCCCGGACAGTTTCAAAGAGTCCGACCATTGCGTAAATTGGTTCAAAAGCATATTCTAAATCACCGTCAACGTCAATAACATCCAACGCAATTTTAAAAAGATAATCAGGGTCAGCTTGCATTATTTCCGGAGAACCGTAGTTCTCGCCGGAATAACTGCCCGGTTGTTTAATCTGGTACAGCCGGAAATGGCAATCGCCGACCGATACGGTGTAAATAATCCCGCCGTAGGGAACATCACGTAATTGGTATTGCACGGAAGGATCATAACGATGTCGTTGCCAATGAATCTTTTCCTCCTGCGTCCACACAATAAGACGAACAATTAATTTGACGGCGGTTTCTCTATTCATCTCGTTTCCTTTGTTCTATTATTTTGTTTCGCCGTCATATTTTCCGACAATAACAACGGAATTAATACCAACCATACCAAAGGAATTGTTGAGAATATAACGGATGTTGCCGACAGTTTTCGGTGTTCCGATCACGAGGTTGTCTATTTCGCAATCGGGGTCAAGGTTTTCACAGTTAATGGTTGGATGAACAACGCCGTCCTCGAATGAGGGCAAATTCCCTGCCAATTCCAAAACGCCGACAGAACCCATTGCATGACCGATAAAACTTTTGGTGTTATTGATATAAGTTTTTTTCGACCTGCCGAAAACCTGACGGATTGCGTTGATTTCCTGAACATCCCCTAAGGGGGTTGCGGTGGCGTGCGTACTGATCAGGTCAATTTGTTCCGGTTCCAGCGACGCTTTTTCCAGTGCTTTTTCCATACATTGTTTCTGACGTTCCGGATTGGGCAACACGAAATCGCTGGCATCGCTGTTCATTCCATAGCCGACAATTTCACCGTAAATTGTTGCGCCGCGGCGTTGGGCATCGGTCAACCGTTCCAGAGTAAAAAGGCAACCGCCTTCCGAAACGACAATTCCGTTGCGGTCACGATCAAACGGACGCGATGCTTTTTCCGGAATTTCATGTTTTGCCAATGCGTTTTCAGCGGCGAAGGCGGCGAAAATTCCGAAGGTATGAATACTTTCGGAGACACCTCCGGCTAGAGCCAGGTTGACTTCACCGAGCCGCAACATCTGAACGCCCTGAATAATTCCGGCATTGCCTGCCGCACAAGCCGCTCCGAGACAATAATGAGGTCCTGTAATCCGTAAATTCAAGGTAACTTCGCCGGCGGGATTGTTGGCAACAGTTCGCGGATTGTGAAAATGCGACCAGGTGGAGCAATCATAATGGAACTGTTTAATATTGTAAATTTCGTTTTCGGTTTCAACATTTCCGTGTTCGGTAATTCCGATGAACACACCGGCTTGCGAGGTATCGACATTATTCCAATCAATTCCGCTATGGGCGATTGCTTCGTTGGCGCAATAAACGGCAATACTTCCTGCGCGGGTTCCTCGTCGTAAATCTTTTTTTTTCTGATATTTTGTTGCGTCGAAGCGGCAAATTCCGGCGAGAGTTTTACCGAAATAACGTATTTCATACGGTGAAATTCCGCTGATTCCTTTTAGGAGCGCGGTGCGGAATTCCGTCAAATTATTGCCGTTGGGCGAGGTCAAACCGACACCGGTAATTACAATTCGTTGGGAGTTATCCATACTTTTCCTTAATTTTATGTTTAAGGTATTAGGATACCTTGACTTTAAAAAATGTCAATCAGTCATTTAATTTATTTGTAATTATTCAGTGGAATATTCCTGATTATTTCTGATTTAGGGGAGAGTGGATAGCCCCCTACCAACCTTATTTTCACCTTATTTTCTTAACAAAACGATTAGACAAAAAAACTTAGTAGCAAGAGTCCTACCAGAAACCTAACCTTATTACCTTATTGTTCCTTTTTTTAATAAGGTAATAA
>JAIROD010000436.1 GCA_031257725.1 Planctomycetaceae bacterium
GTTTCCTCCGAATGACCACCCCTTGCCCCTCCGAAGGAGGGGAATGATTCCCCTCCTTCGGAGGGGCAGGGGTGGTAAAAAATAAACTTCAATCTCCGAAAAATTCCACTGATATATTACTAAATGAAAAGGGAATTAAAAAAATAATGACAACAATTAATGTAATCCGTTATGCCGACGGAAGAACACTTTATAACTGTAAAAATCCTGCGTATCCGCCAACAAATCCAAGATTTGGTTTGAAAGGCAACACCGTTTATTGGAATGAACGGTCACGGGAAACCACTGTTGTTGTTCCGCGACAACAGGAAGACTACTTTTCCCAAACCTCAACGAAGTTGACTTCCCGCTATTTTTTGACGCTTCCAACCACACGAGAAAAGTTACCGTCAATCGCCGCACGTTCACAATCGAACGATTTGTACGGCAGAATTGCTCCGGTAACACTGGAACAGAGTAAATTTCAAACCAATGTTTCACGTTATTCGACAACAACAAATGTTGTTTCTTGTCTTACGTTTCCCGAAAGCAAACTGTCCTGTATTCCAAACAAAACCACAAATTCCGCTCAATATCCAAAGCAATATCAGCCGCCATATTCTTCATAAAAAGTAAGTAATATATCAGTCGCGGTCAATGTTCCTTTTTCTGTCCCGTTAGGGACGCAATATTGGTAGAAAAACACCAAGCATAAATTTCACCAATATTGCGTCCCTACGGGACGCGGATAACTTTGTTATACCGTTTTCTACCAAGATGTCATCCCTAACGGGACGGGAATATTCGGAAATACAACCAAACCACTGAATAGATACAAAAAAATATTCCACTGATATATTACCAATTTTTTATTTTCAACCAATTAGTTAACGACGACGGGGTTTACCCCGTGTTTTGGGGTTAAGTCGAACAACGCGGGGCAAGCCCACGCCGTTAACTTGCGGTAAATGCTGAATTATTAGAGATTCCCAATTAGGATCGCTACTGAATAGTTGCTGTTTTCGTCCTGCTAGGGACAAGATATTGGTAGAAAACTAACAAATTAACATCGAAGTTGTTCGAGTTTTTTGAGTTCCTGCATTATTTCCGTGTTGGAAGGAATAAATCCAAGACGTTGATCGCTTGCAAACACGGTTTTCAAATCTTCCAATGCTTCTTTAACCTCCAAAACGGCTACCGGTGAAAGCCGATCAACAAATCTAATTCCATTCAAATGATCGGTTTCATGTTGTACAATTCGTGCCGAATGCCCCGTCCATTGGAAACGTTGAACGTCGCCGTTCAAGGCAATCGATTCAACATCAATAGATTCCGGTCGAACCACATCGGCGTGAATACCCGGAAAACTCAGACAACCCTCGTTATCTTTTGCTTTACCATTCTTTTTAAGAATGATTGGATTGATGAAAACATATTCCTCTTCTTTTTTTTCCGGATCACCGGTTGCGTTCATCACAAAAAGGCTGTACGGCAACCCAACTTGATTGGCGGCTAAACCAACTCCTTGAGTGTCGTACATTAACTGAAACATTTCGGCGACAATATCACGCAACCCCTGATCAATTTTTTGAATCGGTTTACATTTGTATTTCAAAACCGGATGCGGATAACTTAATATTTTCACGGCAATACCCCTTAACCCTTGTCAAATTCATCCCAAAGTCCATCCAAATCCGCTTCTTTGGGAGTTCCGCCGAAGGCAACCACACGGTAACGGAGTTTCAATTCATCGCCTTTGGGTAATTGGAACGGTTTATCTTTTGGAATCCAGAGCATGGGGGTGGGCGAACAGTTGCCGTAATCCCTTGTGAACCAGGGACAGTTTTCAAAAGTCGGATGTGGTGCTTTGGAAGGACAAAACACGGCAATGCCTTCGACGATTTCTTCTTTGAGTCCGGCGCGTTTACCGTAAAACGCCATCCAACGTGACGGTTTACCAAGTGTATTCGCCTGACCTTGAACCCCATCGGCGTTAATCAAAACGCCGCCGCCTGTCGGTGCAATATCGGGAGCGGAACGAATACCAAACAAACCATGATTCGTCTGTTCCACTTTAATATCCGTCAACGCCTTGATAACAATATTAGCGTCCAGAATATAACGGCGTTCATCAAGAATTTTGATAACAAAATGTCGTTGATCTTCAATGATTGGCGAAGATGCGTTTTGTTTCCAAGGTTCCGATTCGCCTTGTGGAATCCAGAAGCAACGATCCGTAATTTCGACGCTCGTGTTATCAATTTTGAATTTTCCTTTTTCATCTTTGACAAACGCGGGACCTTGTGAAATAATTTGTCCCCGATTGAGTGAATCCTGCCAGTAGTTCCCGCCGTTCACCCGATCAAGTCCGAAAAATACAGAACGGTGATGCGGCCAAGGCATTGCGGTTTCCGCCGTCAACGACAAACCGCTTAATGGTCCGGTTACCGGATAAAAGTAAGGATATTTCAATGTTTTGTGGGCGCGGTAGGAGGTTAAAACGGTGTTGTTTTTGTTACGTACCCACAGTTGAAACAACTGATGTTTTCCGTTTGCCGTATCGGGGTAACCGGTCAGATGTTGCGGCGGATTTTCACCGCCGTTGCTGATAAAATAATCTTTGGGTTGGGCAAACAAGGAACTTACAGTTAAACCGGTTCCGGTTAAAGCAACGGATGCTTTTAGAAAATGACGACGATTCATAAGTCGATCCTTTCATAAATGATGGTGAAATGTTCCAAGCAAAAATACGAAATTGTTTTTTGGGAATCTCTCATAATTCAGAATTTACCAAACGTTAACGGCATGGGCTTGCCCCGCGTTGTTCGACCGTTAACGGCGTGGGCTTGCCCCGCGTTGTTCGACTTAACCCTAAAACACGGGGTAAACCCCATCGTTAACTAAATTTACCGAAAGTTAACGGCGTGGGCTTGCCCCGCGTTGTTATGCTTACCACAGAAACACGGGGTGAACCACGGAGATAACCGTAGTTTCAGACCATTATCGCCGTGAACATGTTTATTTTTACCATGAAAATGTTTATTTTTACCATGAAAATGTTTATTTTCGCCATGAAAATGTTTATTTTTATCGTGAAAATGTTTATTTTTATCGTGAAAATGTTTATTTTTATCGTGAAAATGTTTATTTTTATCATGAAAATGTTTATTTTTATCATGAAAATGTTCATTTTTATCATGAAAATGTTCATTTTTATCATGAAAATGTTCATTTTTACCGTGAAATTTATTCATTCCGGCGTAAAATTTGCTCATTCCGGCGTAAAATTTGCTCGTTCCGGCATAGAATTTGCTCATTCCGGCATGGAATTGGTGCATTAGGGAGCGTTTGGCGGTTTGGGGCGGTTGCCCGCAATCAGGGTTGACTCAATAGGGA
>JAIROD010000111.1 GCA_031257725.1 Planctomycetaceae bacterium
GTATGGCGGATTGATGAAGAATAACCATTTCAAATTCGAATTTTGTAAGTCCTTTTTTAATTGTTCCGGTAATCTTTTTTCAGTATCGTTAAGCCAATCGAATTGAAAAATCCCTCTGCATTTTCCTTTGAAGTAATTATTTTCTTTTAGAAACTCAACTTCGTCGGTGTTAATTGTTGAAAGATACGTATATTGCAATGCCTCTTGATGAATAATCTCATATTCCAAATTTCCGCTACCTGTACAATTATCCCAAATTCGCCATGTCCCGTCTTGCCAAAAATGATCGCCAAGTTGTTTAACAATCATCGACCAAGCAATTTGGGCAATTTTTGATGGTGTATAAAATTGTCCCAATGCCCGCCGTCTATCCATTTCGATCAGTTCATAAAGTTTCCGTTCGATATTTTGTGCTTCTCGGCTTCGCGGATTCAAACGTTTCCATTGTTTCTCAAATTTCTGATATTCGCACTCAGGGATTCGCCCGATTACTGCCCCATATTTTTCAAATGAATTACGGGAAGATGTTAAAAGGTTATGGTCTGAATACTGTTTTTTGCTGGATTTAGGCATAATTTTTGTTATTGATATTTATTAGTATTTTGGAAGCGGTTGATCATTTTTTGAATCATTTTCCATGTAACGGTTTTTTTCTATTTTTTATCACAGAGAGTAGAGAGAGAAGGTCGCAGATTATTTTGAGGAATTTTTATGATAATATAAACACAATTTAAAAACAACCTGCGGCTATCTGTGGACTCTCTTTTCCATGTATTCGGCGGTTAATAAAAAAAACTGTTACGATGTGGTTTTTATTTTACTACATTACAATTTCATATTTGTTTTTCCCGAAAAAAATGATCAAAGCGGTTTTGAGGTTGGGGCGATCTTTCAAACGGTGTGAATTGACGTACTTATTTAATTGAATTAAACCGTCACGGCGTTTGGCTTCAATCTCCAATTCCGTTTCATGTGTTTTGCAATACTTAAATTCCCAAACCCATTCGTATCGGGCTTCAGGATATTTAGGATTATGTTGTAAAAAAATATCGCTGCGTCCCGGAACCGTTTCATACTCGCTCATCGGAATATAAAGCGGATTCAAAAATAAATAACAAAGAAACATAACTTTAATATATTTTTCATCAAAATGCAGAAGATCAAAATCAGACAACTTGTTAAAAACATTTTTTGAAATATAATCGACAAGACTTTGTATCTCGCCTTCCATTGCCGCTGTTGCAATTACTTTTTTCAACTCGTCCGTACTAATGATCACTTCCGGCGAATTTTTTGTAATAAGATCACGGAGATGCGTCCAATACACCGTTTGAATTGAAAAATTAGGAATAACCAATCGTAATTCACCGTTACAAGATTCCTTGATGGTAAGAAAACCCATGTAAAATAATAATGAAATAAAATAACTTTCCTCATCCCAATTCAATTTTTCAAGCGAAAATTGTTCCTCAATTGTTGAAACAATCCCGCCGTCGGTTAATATTTTAATCAATGTATTTCTATTACGTTCATTTTTTGTAAAAGGTTCCAAACGGCCGGTATCCATTCCCAGATTGGGATCAATAAGACGTTCCGGCGGTTCACCGGTTTTTAATATCTGATTAAATAGATAAAGAATCATTGATGAGTTATACATTTTATTTTTACCCTTTTTATTGAACAGATAACCGTTATAATAATACTCTAAATTTATTTTGATCCATTGATCCTCAACACCGGCTGCTTCCTTCAACATTTCCACTTCATCATGGGTAAAACCCAGCATCTCATTATATTTTACATCAAGCGAAAGGTTCTCCGCAATATTGTAACCGCTTGTGAAATCATCAAGCAGCACCGGCGAAATCCCTGTAATAAAAGTGCGATCAACAATTGCATTTTGAACCGCTTTTTTGATTGTCGCATAAAAACTGCGCACTAATCCGTTGTTTTTTACCATTGACGTATAAAAATCGTTCCCTTCCACAAAACCGAACCGAATGAGTCCGGACGCAAAATTATCGTACTCGTCAATAATTACAAAAATTTTCACACCTGCCGATTGAACAATACTAAAAGTCCATTCCAACTGCGCAAGTCCGGGACTTTCACTATTCATTTGATCTATAATTTGTTCTGTTTTGGGAAAAATATTTTTGTATTTGTTAAGGAATTGACGAATCGTGTTCCTGACATTTTCGCAAAAAGATAAAATAAACGTGTCGGCTCCGCAGGACGTATTGATACCCGAAAAGTCAAACCGCATCACGGCGTAACTATTTCTTTTAGGTGTGGGGTTGTTACCGATATACAAATCGCCGAATAATTGTTCAAATTCTTCCGCCTCATTAACGTCATAATAATATGAAAGTGTTGAAAGGAATAAACTCTTACCGAAACGGCGCGGACGTATAAAGAGTTGACTTTTAGCCGGTTCCCGCTCAAGCAACTCAATATACCGCGTTTTGTCAACATAAAAGTAATCTTCCGTCCGAACACTCTTAAATTCCGCATTGCCCAATGGTAAACGCTTAAAATTTTTTGTACTCATCATTTAACGATTTCTGTTTGACAATCGAATAATACAAGGAGATAATTTATTGTAATATTTTACAATCATTCACGACAAAAAACAAAAGACAACTAAAAAATGCAACATAAATGTTTTAATTGTATTTTGGGTTAGGTCCGTATTGATTACTTCCCGGTTGGCTGTCCTGTATTAAAATAATAAAAAGGATAATTACTCCAACAAGAGGAATAAGACTGACCAAACACATCCAACCGCTATTGCCGGTATCGTGTAACCGTCGAATCATTACCGCCAATGAAGGCAGGAATAACAGTAATGAGAAAATAAAATAAACAATAAGCAGTATTCCCAAAAGTAACGCAAACATCGGTTCTTCTCCGCCTCGTTCCAGCATCTCTATATTTGTTCTGAAAATTTTTACGCTGATAATTGATACAAATATAAAATAAACGAAACTTAGTAACATATTGATGAGTGTAAAATTCCAATATTCCTTTCGACGGGCACGACCATTAAATTCTACATATTTTTTCAGAACGTCAAAATATCCAATGTTGGCGGAAACACTTTTTTCGCCAAACGAATGATCATTCTGTTTATGCTTACTGATTGATGAACCGCATCGGGGACAAATTTGTGCCGTCCGGACAACCGGATTACCACAGGAAGAACAGAACAATCCCGTATTTTCGGGTTGAAAATCGGTTTGCTGTTGGTGAAACGGAGAAGCGGCGGCGGAATTGGAAAAATATCCTGCGAATATTTGTACGGATTTAATTTGTTGCGCATTCTGCCCTTGCTGCCATACCAATGATTCACCGCGTAATGTACCCGATTGAACCATTTGAACAACAGCAGTTTGTGTTACGGGACCAAAACCTTCGGCTCCATTGATACTGTAAAACCAATCAGCCGGTTCCGGTAAAGGCGGTGATTTGGAATTTTTTACATCCAAAACAGGCGTTAATGACGGCGGAGATATTTCTTGAAATAAAAAACCTAAATTCTCCGCCGGAAACCAATCGGTTTTATTTTCTGAAACATCGCTTATTCGGCTGAGTTTTCCTTTTACCCGCATTTCTTTGAGTTGATCTTCAGTAAATGGACCAAACGCCTTGCCGCGAATTCGAATATAATA
>JAIROD010000207.1 GCA_031257725.1 Planctomycetaceae bacterium
GAAGTTTATTTTTTACCACCCCTGCCCCCTCCGAAGGAGGGGAATCATTCCCCTCCTTCGGAGGGGCTAGGGGTGGTCATTTGGAGTAAACGACTGAATAGTTAAAAAAAAATATTTCACTGATATATTACGTGGAATATTTGTTGTCGCAACATGCGATTATCCCTATTGGTCAACGTCGGGATTTATCCCACGATTGTTAACGGCGGGGTTTACCCCGCGTTTGTTAACGACCAGAAGCCTCATTTTTTTAATTGGAAGGTTTTACATCATACATTATAATCGTCAAAATCATTATAAAAGTTCAGTTTTTTATTTAAGCAATAACAGCCCCTCCCAAAAAGGTAATTGCCTATTTTGTTTTATTACAACAGCCCTCACAAAGGAGCAATACAATGAGTTCAATGCAACAGATTTTTGAATTGGCAAAAGAACGTTATGCGGAAATCGGCGTTCAGGTTGAAAAAAGTTTGTCGAAACTAGCGGAAATTAAAATATCGCTTCATTGTTGGCAAGGCGATGATGTTGGCGGTTTTGAGTCTGCGGCAGGATTGACGGACGGCGGGATTTTAGCGACGGGAAATTATCCCGGTAAAGCCCGAACTCCAGAGGAATTACGACAAGACGCAGAATTGGCGTTTAAGTTGATTCCCGGTAAACACCGCTTCAATCTTCATGCGATTTATCTGGAGAATAACGGCAAAAAAGTTGATCGGGACGAAATTGCTCCCGAACATTTTCGCGGTTGGATTGATTGGGCCAAAGCCAATGGTTTGGGGCTTGATTTTAATCCGACCTATTTTTCGCATCCTTTAGCGGCAGGAGGATTTACACTCTCTCATCCTGACAAAAAAATCCGTCAATTCTGGATACGTCACGGCATTGCCTGCCGTAAAATTGCGGAGGAAATGGGTAAAAAACTTCGCACGCCTTCTGTTGTCAATTTTTGGATGCCGGACGGTTTCAAAGATATTCCGGTTGACCGGTTGTCGCCAAGACGGAGAATGAAGGAATCACTCGACGAAATTTTCGCTGAAGAAATCAATCCGCGTCATGAACTCGATGCGGTGGAAAGTAAATTGTTCGGAATCGGCAGTGAAACTTATGTTGTCGGATCGCATGAATTTTACATGGGTTACGCCGTCCAAAACAATAAATTACTCTGTCTTGACGCAGGACATTTTCACCCGACGGAAGGTATTGCCGACAAACTTTCCGCTTGTTCGCTTTTTATCAAAGAGTTTTTGCTCCATGTCAGCCGTCCGGTTCGTTGGGACAGTGATCATGTTGTTATCTGGAACGATGATTTACGGTCAATTGCCGAAGAATTAGTTCGCAACAATTTACTGGGGCGTACTCACATCGGTCTTGATTTCTTTGACGGAACTCTCAACCGGATTGCCGCATGGACAATTGGAACTCGCGCAATGCTTAAAAGTTTGCTTGCCGCGTTGCTGGAACCAATCGACCAATTGCGGCAATGGGAACTGGAAGGTGATTATGCACGGCGATTGGCGGTTCTCGAAGAACTCAAAACAATGCCGTTTGGCGACGTTTGGGATCAATACTGTGAAAGAAACAACGTTCCCATCAGAACCGCATGGATTGACATTGCGAAAGATTATGAACAAAATGTTCTGTCAAAACGCGGTTGAGACCGTGAGACAATGGGGGCGTTAATAATCGAAGGGAACGATAAAAAAATTCCGTCCCGCTAGGAACGACCTATTAGTAGAAAACGGTATCGCAAAATAATTCGCATTCCGTAGGGATGCAATGTTGGCGGATTGATCGTACAATGGGCATTTAATACATTATGGATTGCCAATTTACTACGTAGTAACGACCAATTATGACGTAGTAATTACCAATTAAGATGTAGTAATTACTAATTAAGACGTAGTAATTGCCGATTAAAACGTGGGCATCTCTAATAATTCAATTTTTTATTTTCAACCTATTAATTAATAAATTAATAGTTAACGACGGGGTTTACCCCGTGTTTGGGGGCTAAGCCGAACAACGCGGGGCAAGCCCACGCCGTTAACTTTTCGGTAAATTCTGAATTATTAGAGGTTCCCAATAGACCTTTTCCTTAACCTCTTCAACATTCTCCCCAAATGAACATTGAACCACTAAGGCGAACAAGTCGCACCAAGATGCCGTAACAGACAATCTTGGCGCGACTTCATCGCCTTGGCGGTAAAAAAATAAAAGTATAAAGTATAAAAGTAAAAGTTACCTGATGTAAGTTTTTTCATTTCAAGTGAGAGAAAATGTCTAATGGAAATTATGACAAAAATGTTATTTTTGGAACATGCGGGGACAAAACTGTCTTTGAAAAGATGATTTCAGGTTATTTTGAAAAACGAATTTTGAATATAACTACCGTGTTTTTAACGAGTTACAGAGAGTATGGCGGCGGATTTTTGTGTTGGTGTTGTCTTGGCGCAAAACGTGCATAAGGAAAGATAAGGAGCCAATGATTTTAAGGACAAACATTTCAAGGGCAAACGAGGCTGAACAATTGTTGCCTGTTGCATCTCAGCGAGTTATGATAAACATCGAACCGATGAAACAAATACCCGGAATGCTTGCGTTGGAGGATGGTCGTTGTTTTCCCGGTTTTTCAGTCGGGTTCGACGGTCTTTCCACCGGCGAGGTTGTTTTCAACACATCAATGACCGGTTATCAGGAAGTGATCACCGACATGTCCTACGCCGGTCAGATTGTTGCGATGACGGCACCGCAGATCGGCAACACCGGATTCAATGACGAAGATCATGAATCGGTGAAACCGAAAATTCAAGGACTTTTAATGCGTGAAATTTCGCGTCGGGCTTCCAGTTGGCGGGCAACCGAAAGTCTTGACGATTTTTTGAAACGGAATCAAATTGTTGCTCTTTCCGGTATTGACACGCGGTCGCTCACGAAACATCTTCGGGATCATGGTTTATTGCGAGGCGTGATTGCCGCCGGAGATTGGGAACCGGCGGAATTAATTCAGAAAGCCCAAAATTCACCACATCTGGAAGATATTGATCTGGTTGGGCAACTCACCGCTTCCAAACCGTTTGAATGGACTGAACCATGTCCCTGGACATCAGATTTATACAACGATCCTTCCAAAGGTTTGAAGAAAATAGTTGTTTACGATTTTGGGGTGAAACAAAATATTTTGCGGTCTCTAGTTTCAATGGGATCGCGTGTTTTTGTTGTTCCGGCGTTTACAACGGCTGACGAATTACTGGCGATGCAACCGGATGGGGTGGTATTTTCGAATGGACCCGGCGATCCGGCACGGCTTGGTTCTGTTGTTGCGGAAATGCAAAAACTAATCGGAAAATTACCCATGTTTGGAATTTGTCTCGGTCAACAACTTCTAGCAAGAGCATTCGGTGCGACCACTTACAAAATGAAATTTGGTCATCGCGGCGCCAATCAACCGGTTCTCAATAAAATCACAGGACAAGTTGAGATTACCTCACAGAATCACAGTTTTTGCGTCAACCCCGACACATTACCGAGCAACTTTGAAGTGTCTCATATTAATTTGAATGACGGTACTGTCGAGGGGTTGCGTCATCGTGAACTGCCGATCTTTTCCGTGCAGTATCATCCTGAAGCCGCCGCCGGTCCACACGACGCCGCCTATCTGTTCGAAGAATTTCTGTTCGGCAAAAAATCACATTTTTAATCACACCTAGACCGTAAGCTAAAGCATACGGTTAATAAAGTATTTTACTTAATAGTCCCATGCGGGACGGAATAGTTACCGTTTGGGCTATATTTTTGATGTTCGAGTAGGGTTAGAGAAAAGGTCTAATGTTTTTAATGTCCCTAATGGGCATCTCTAATAATTCAATTTTTTATTTTCAACCCATTAATTAATAAATTAATAAATTAATAGTTAACGACGGGGTTTACCCCGTGTTTTAGGGTTAAGTCGAACAACGCGGGGCAAGCCCACGCCGTTAACTTTCGGTAAATGCTGAATTATTAGAGGTTCCCTAATGTTCCTTACTCTTTTTATAGGGACATTGGAGACGACAGGGATTCATGGAACAAACAATCAAAGATTTTTGCCCAAATAGGACTCGCATTCGCCAAGATTCAAACCGCCTTTGCCAAAACTCAAATTTTGTCAATCCTTTTTCAACAAAGTTTTGGACTCCGGGAACAATTCCCTATTTGTTCGATAAAAGAGAAGAATGGGATATCAACACTTTAATCGGACAGAAATTTGAATCGGGATTGGTCATGCAAATTGTCGGTTCACACGGTTCCGGTAAATCAACATTACTCCGAACAATCATGCGGTATCTCGAACAACAACAACAACATTTCACAATCCGGCTTGAAGTGTTGAATGACCGCCAACGTAAACTATCACCGGATTTTCTACCGATTCGGCATGACAAGAATATGTTTTACATGATTGACGGTTATGAACAACTTTCCTTTTGGGAACGTTTTCGGCTTCGGTTTCAGAATTGGAGTTTGACCGGCGGACTTTTACTGACCACACATAAACCGGCGTTAGGAATCCGTGTTTTGTACAAGACCACTCCGAAATTTGAATTATTCGTAAAACTTGTTCAGGAATTGACAAAAACTTCTCCCGCAACTTATTCTGATTCATATTCTGATTCATATTCTGATTCATACTCATATTCTGATTCCTTTTCCGATTCGTTTTTATTCGGAACAACCGAATTACAGTTGCGTAAAATTTACCAACGCGCCGGCGGTAATTTTCGTACCGCATTTTTTGAACTTTATGATATTGTTCAGGAAAAAGAATCTCAAAACAACGTTTGCGAAACGGGAACGTGATAGACTGTCAACGGCATGATATTGGTTGTTTTGTTTGATTCAAGAGGTAGGCGACCTTTCGCCGAAAGGTCACAACGGTTGGTTTGTTATTCGGGTTGTACGCGGTTGGTTTTTAATTTCCATCTGCACACAGGGGCAAGTCGGCTATCGCCGACGCAACCTTTCGGCGAAAGGTTGCCTACCTTTTGATGGTAACCGTCTATTTTATTGTCGCAATTAAATTGACGTAAATGATACTATTGGCGTAAAATCTGTAATATTCCGCCCTGAAAGGGCAACATAGGCTAGCCCGCCGCAACGCGGCGGGTAACGGTAACGCGCCATCAACGCCCTGAAAGGGCAGCCTATTTAGTTAATTGTTGATAGTCATAGTTAATAGACCTTCAGTTAGCGAAAAGGTCTATTAACGATATTTTGCCCTTACAGGGCGTTGATCTCTTGGGGAATTGAACCCGCCGCGATGTGGCGGGCTAGCCTATATTGCCCTTTCAGGGCGGAGGAACATTACTGAATTTATGTAAAAAATAATCATTTCATTATTTTTAATTGCGGAACTAAAATAGACAGTTACGTCCATCCGTAATACAGATGCTGATACTGAAATTTGATATAATAGCGTGTTGCAAGTTCACGTAACGCATCTTCTTTTTGTTCCGGTAAATCCGCATCAGGAAATTCAACAAAAAAACCGGTTTTAGGAAATTCCGTTACCAAACCGAGATACAACTCTTTGACTGATTGTTCAGTGGTAACATCATTCTCCAATTCTTTCTGTAATTGTTTCAAAATTTCTTGGTCGGTCATTATGTTCTCCTTGTTCATTAAAATGGGACATCATCGGAATCAAACATTCCTTCATCGAACGTGTCGTTGTATTCCTCTGATTGTTTGTTTCTTCATCGTCGAAATTTTCTGAAACGGAATGTGGTTTTTCGTCAAGAGAATATCGGATAATCCGGTCGAATTTTTCTCCGCCGACTTTACGCACGACAATACTTTTCGTATCGGGAAGCGTGCCGCTTCACCGCAGTTGGCTTCGCCCTCAATGAGCTGCCTTCCGTTTGTCGGCTTATCAACACTAGCGACCAACGGGAGCGGATTATTGCAACAGTGCGGCAGCACTAATAGCGATGCAACGGCACGTTGCCCTTTGAAACGCCGTAAAATACGATCAGGTTCACCGGACGGTGTATCACCTGTTACAAGACCGCATTCAAGATGCGTCAAGCGTTCAAGCGTTTCTTTAATTTTCGTTGCATGATCTACAGAAACGGCGAATATCAGTACGGAATGC
>JAIROD010000448.1 GCA_031257725.1 Planctomycetaceae bacterium
GGGACGCAATATTGGTGAAATTTATGCTTGGTGTTTTTCTACCAATATTGCGTCCCTAACGGGACGAGCGTTTTTAATCGACATCATTTTCTACCAAGATGTTGTCCCTAACGGGACAGGAAAAGGAACATTGACCGCGACTGAATAGTTACAATTTTTGATAAAAAATATCTGTGATAGTCGGAAGGTACCATGTGTTGTGGTACGTTGGTTATTGAAATTTTGATCTTGTTTTAAGTTCGCTGTTAAATATTCATAGTCATTACCGCGTGGTATGAGACGGATTGGACTTAAAGTGGTAAGTAGTCAAATTTCAATAGTGTATTGTTTCAAAAGGATGTAACTATTCATCCATTTGTGCTGTTTTTTTTAGAACGTGAAACAAGTGGTGAGTCGTTACAATACAACAACAACAATTTTTTGGAGGAGATTTCAGATGAACAAATTATTTTTTCAGACGGGTGTACTATCAACCCTTATGGGACTGGGAATTTGTTTGATTGCGTTTGTTTTAGCCGATTACAGTGTGAAAGTCGCCTATGCAAGTTGCCCAAATGTCACAGTAAGAATAAATAGTCCGTGTGTGACTATGCTTGCAACCTGTACCGGTTCACAACAAGGATGTACGTCTCGGCAAGGAGAAACAACAGCAACGGGTAATTTTCAATGCGATTGGCCAAGTTCTGGATCAACATGTGTTGGGACAGGAAACTTTGTACCTTGCAAGACAACTTTCGCATGTAAAAATGTTTCTGGTGTATGCGTTCTTAACGAGCTTGTTGTCATCCAAATTCATACAGCCGAAACGAAAACAAGTGTTTCATGCCCCGGTTAATTGTCTAAATTAAGTGTTTTCAGGTAATATATCAGTGGAATTTTTCGGAGATTGAAGTTTATTTTTTACCACCCCTGCCCCTCCGAAGGAGGGGAATCATTCCCCTCCTTCGGAGGGGCAAGGGGTGGGCATTCGGAGGAAACAACTGAATAGTTAAAAAAAAATATTTCACTGATATATTACAATTTTTTTCATTGTTCCAGCATCTTGAGAAATTCCGGTTCATAAACAATACGGATACCAAGTTTTTCCGCTTTGGCAAGTTTACTGCCCGGATTCTGACCAACAAGAACAAATGTAGTCTTCGACGAAACACTCGACGACGGACGACCGCCGTGCCGGTCAATAACCTCTTCAATTTCGTTACGCTTAAAATGATCCAGCGTTCCCGTAACTACAATCGTCATCCCTTGCAACGGTAAATTTTGAAAGGCGGATGTTGAATCGGAACCGGAATTTGAATCGAATGACATTGTGTCCCCGCCTTTTTGTTCCGTATTTTGATCCATACTTTGTTCCATACTTTGTTCCATACTTTGACCGGCATGTTGACCACTGTTTTGAGCGGTACTGTTGGTCAATTCTTTGATTAAATCGTCAATCATAACGGATTCGGTTTGGAAAAAATTAAACACGCTTTGGGCTGTCGTTGTACCAATTTCATTAATATTACTCAATTCTTCTTCGGTTGCCGCACGAAGTTTTTCGATGGTTCCAAAATGTTTCGCCAAAATTCCGGAAACACGGACTCCAACATGCCGAATACTCAACGCATTCAGAAGTTTTCCCAAATCACGGTTTTTGCTTTTCTCAATACCGTCAAGGAGATTTTTAACGAGTAACGGTACTTCGTCGGGCTTTTTGGGCTTCGCTTTCATCCGCTCCAGATTTTTGGAACGAATTGTATCCCATGTCAAACGGTAAAGATCGCCGAAATTTTTGACCAGTCCCGAATCAACTAACTGATCAATTAATTCCTTACCAAGACCTTCAATATCCATTGCATTACGTCCGGCAAAGTAACGTAATTTTTCTTTAATCTGAGCGGGACATTCTTGATTATTACAACGAATATAAACGCCGCCGCTGTCCTGTGATAAAACACCGCCGCAAACCGGACACCGTTTCGGAAATTCAAACGGCAAAAGATTTTCCGTCCGCTTATGCTTTTCAACACGAACAATATGCGGAATAATCTTGCCGGCTTTTTCGACAACCACCACATCGCCAACCCGAATATCTTTTCGTTCAATTTCTTCGGCATTGTGTAAACTCGCACGGGAAACCGTTGTTCCCGCCAACTCGACCGGTTCCAGTTCGGCAACCGGAGTTATCGTACCGGTTTTACCAACTTGAACGCGAATATCCAATAATTTCGTTACGGCTTCATATTTTTCCACTTTGTACGCAATAATCCAACGCGGCGATTTTGACGTGGAACCAAGCTTTTCACGAAGATCAAACCGGTCAAGTTTCAGAACAAGACCGTCAATTTCAAAATCAAGATCAGACAAAAAATTATCGTCGCCGGCGTAGAGCGATTCGCAATAATCAACAGCGTCTGAAAAAGAATCAACATGCCGGACATGCGGTGTTACCGGAATACCGTAAGTCTCCAACTCCCTCAAAAATTCAGAATGAGTTACCGCATTCAATCCGTCACAAAAACCAATACCGTGCGCAAAAAACCGAAGACGGCGCTCCGCACAGATTTTCGGATCAAGTAACCGTACACTACCGGCTGTAACATTGCGCGTATTCGCATACGTTGTCAATCCGGCAGCCTCCTGAGACTGATTCAACAGGACAAGATCGGAATTACGCATGTAAATTTCGCCGCGAATCTCAATCTGTTTCGGCGGTTTTTTCGTTGTGAGTCTTAACGGAATATCACGCAATGTCCGTATATTATGCGTAATATCGTCACCCAAAATACCGTTGCCGCGCGTTAATCCCTGAACAAGAAATCCGTCTTCATAAATCAACGAAGCAGCCACTCCATCAATTTTCAGTTCCACAACCCACGCCGGCTCTTTCACCCCCTTCCGGTCTTGATTCGAAATCCCGCCAAGTAATTTTGTAACACGATTGCCGAATTCGCGGAGTTCTCCCATATTGTACGTATTTTCAATAGACAACATCGGAACACGGTGTGGAACGGTAATCAGACCTTCCATCGGTTCACCGCCAAGACGTTGCGTCGGACTGTCCGGCGGAATTGCTTCATTGCTCCCGGCTTCCAACTCCTGAAGTTGCCGAAGCAATAAATCATATTCCCTGTCAGAAATAATCGGTTCGCCAAACCGGTAACGCCGATCATAATCCCAAAGTTTTTTACGAAGTTCATTAATTGACATGGTTTTCATTCGATAAAATAAAAGTAAAAATATAAAGTAAAAGCGTTAAGGGCAGGAATAATAGAAAAGAAAACAAATAGACGGAGAGTTCATGGAATTAGGATTATTAGGATAATATTGACCGAAACCGTAACAGTCTATGTTGCCGGTTACTACTCACAATTTTAACATCCCAATACGGTTACATTGCTTGTTTCATCGACCATCCATGATATTTTTTCGTCCCACGACAGTTCTTTGGCATTCGGACGACGATCGAAAATTACCAGATAAGCAGGCGCCAACGCGTCCATTTTGTCGCGATATTTCCGAATCTGCTCCAATCCTTCTTCCCGGACAGCATCGGGAGTATCATAGTAATGAATGATTTTCACTTCGATGATATAACACTTTCCGGCATACTCCACCATTAGATCCATACGACCTCGACCGGCAGCCAATTCTCTGTCAATATCACCGTTTCCATTGGTAACACGTTGGAGAAAAGCCATTAACAAAAGGTGTGGAAATGCTTCGGTATAATCCGCTTTTTCTTCCCATATCTCCGAATGTCGCCGCCAGAATTTTTGAAATTCGCGCAGTAAATTATCCATATCAAGTTCTCCATTCGGTTTTTGCCATTGCCACGACGATGGCGGCGGAAAAGAATCATGATATTCCGAACTGATATAGCGAGTAAGAATCTCCTCATAAACAGGATTGGCAATAGTAAATCCCGTATCGGAATTCCATTTCACCAGCCCCAAATCCATAGTCAACTCTACATCAGGATTTATTCGTCCCAACGGATTACTACTACCGGTAATAATCGTTTGTATCACGGATTTCACTCTCGGATCGCGAAGACGTTCTCCCAAAGAATCCAAATGCGTCTCCCGCGCTTCGATCATCTGTTCCCGCGCTTGCCGGACATGTTCCAATGTGACGGTTTCCGTGCTTTCGGCATCCAGAATACGAAGCGTTGCCCGCATAAACAGAGAATTGACAATCCACGGTTGCCCGCCGGATTGCTCATAAACATAATCAAGCGCTTCCTGCGTGATTTGCTGTCCGGTTTCTTCCGTCCGCTGGAAAAATAACGTACACACATCGGTTTTGGAAAAATTCGATAACATCGCCGAATCAGCCTTGATATTGAACGGCGAACCCGAATTGACCGGTTTACCATCTTTGGCTTTGATAAGATAATCTTTCAAGTCGCGCATACCAACCAACGCAATGGATACAGGAAATTTACCCACTCCGCGCGTAACAAAACCAGACCGCAAAAGCCGTAAAAAACGAACCAACGGGTCGTTTTCCAATACATCTACTTCGTCAAATAAAATGACCAACGGCTTAGGCTCGACTAGACACGACAAATGCGTTAACGTGTCGGCAAATTTAGTTTCAGGAAACCCCGTCTCCGGTATGGGATCGGCTAATCCCAATTGTTGTGCCGCTTCGCAAATGCTGCGATGCACCAGTAACATCGCTTCATTGACTTCAGTTACCCGCTGGCAACTCTCAACGCTCACATAACATGCCACTGCTTCGTTGCCGGTATTGATTTCACGCTCCCAACTTTGCAGGAAAGTGGTCTTGCCCGTTTGCCGCGGCGCGTGAAGCACCCAATAGAGTTTATCCTTTATGTAACGGTGCAACTGTGCCCCCACTAACCGCTCTTCCGGCGGAAGCATGTAATGGTCTTCAGGATTACACGGTCCTGTAGTATTAAAAAAACGTCGTCTGTTCATAATTTTTACTTTGGATAATATCAACCGAAACCGTAACCGTCTATTTTATGTTCCTTTTTTAACAGAATAAACAAATTTGTTGCGAAATTGTTAATGAACGAAATTACTCGACGGTATATTCCGACGCTAATTGTGTGAACAAATTGATTTGTTAATTGTTTCCATCCGGCAACCAATTTCTTTGCCCGAAAAGGCTACCGATAAAAGGATAATTTTATTCGTTTCAGATAAATAAGCCTCATAATATTTGCGGTGATGAATTTGTTTGGACGCTTCATCAAGCAGTGTGGCAAGAGATTTTTTGTCGCTGTATTTGACTTCCGTAATGACCGTAATCTCTGATGATTGCCAAACCGCATCGATAATACCAATATTGGT
>JAIROD010000263.1 GCA_031257725.1 Planctomycetaceae bacterium
CGGAATCGCCCGATTTGAAATGTTGGACGGAAAAATTAGTACGGGAAATATTGATCGTTTCTGCCTTGAAGATCAAGAGATACTGAAACAATATAATATCCAAACACCCGCCAATCAAGATCAATTCCGAATCTGGACAAATATTTTAGGAACAAAAAAGATTGAGGCGAAACTAATTCGTGTTCAGAACAATCAAGTATTCTTACAATTGAAAACCGGACAAAGTGCAACAATAAAAATCAACGGTCTCTCCGAAGCTGATCAAAAGTTAATACATGAATTTCAAAAACAAAAATAATCTGCATGATATTACGGAGTGAATTTTTTTAACACGAAACACACGAAACCGGCAAAAATTTTTGTTTTAACTTTTTTTCGTTTGTTTTGTTATTTCGCTTGTTTCGTATTCTCAAAAAATTAAAATTAAAATAAAAATAGACAGTTATAAAAGTTTCTCTAAAAAAAACGGGAAGACCTACTCGCAAATTTAGGGACAATGTGGGATAATTAGGACATTAGGGATAAATTTAAGTCACAAAAGTAAAAGCCCCATGTCCCATTTGTCCCTAATATTCCGCTTGTCCCTAATGTCCCATTATGTCCCTATCGTCCCTAAAATTTTCAGTGTAGGGACCAATGGGACGGTCTTCTTCTAATAAAAACGTTGTGGATAAAAATATACCTGATTATATTCTTGAAAGTTTAAACGAACCGCAACGTAAAGCGGTGCAGTTTAAGGAAGGACCGCTTCTTGTTCTTGCCGGACCCGGCAGCGGTAAAACCCGTGTCGTAACACATCGTATTGCGGCGTTGTTACATCAGGGCGTTGGCGCGTCGCAGATTGCGGCTCTGACGTTTACCAATAAAGCGGCAGACGAAATGAAAACACGGCTTGGAATTTTAGTTCCCAATCGTTTTGTTTGGATTGGTACGTTTCATAAATTCGGCGCATATTTGTTACGCCGTTATGCCGAAATGTCCGGTATTCGGGAAAATTTCACGATCTATGACTCCGATGAAAGTCTCAGTCTCATTAAAACAATTGTTGCCGGTAAAACATTGCCGTCCAGTGTTACACCGCAACGTATCGCCGCCTCAATTAGTTGGGCAAAAAATAATATGATTTTGCCTGAAGCTTATCGATCCGGCGAAGGGAGTCAACTCGGTCAGATTGTTGAAGAAGTTTATCCGCTTTACCGGCAAGAACTTCAACGGGCGAATGCGGTTGATTTTGATGATCTGTTGCTTCGTGTTGTGATTTTACTGCGCGATCATCCTGAACTCCGAAAAATTTTAGACAATCGTTTTCGATACATTTTAGTTGACGAATATCAGGACACGAATACGGTTCAATATCTTATTGCTAAGGCGTTGTCGGTCGATCATCCGAATCTTGCCGTAACAGGCGATCCCGATCAATCTATTTATAGTTGGCGTGGTGCGAATATTATGAATATTCTTGAGTTTGAAAAAGATTTTCCCAATGCAACAATAATCCGTCTTGAACAAAATTACCGCAGCACTCCGCAAATTCTGGCTGTTGCCGACTCGTTAATCGGAAACAATATTTATCGCAAAAAGAAAAATTTGATTGCTAAAAATCCGTCCGGTGTTCCGGTGCGGCTTGTACGTTGCGTTGATCAACAGGAGGAAGCGGAAATGATTGCCAAAGAAATTGCCGATGAAATTCAAAACGGTGTACGAAAACCAAGTGATTATGCGATTTTTTATCGAATGAACGCCTTGTCGCGGAATTTGGAACACGCACTGCGAATCTGGAAAGTTCCGTTTCAGTTAATACGCGGTCTTGAATTTTTCAACCGAAAAGAGGTGAAGGATATTCTTGCTTATTTGCGGGTTGTGTACAATCCGTTTGATACGGTTTCTCTGACGCGGATTATTAATGAGCCGGCACGCGGAGTCGGTAAAATAACGATCAAAAAACTGACGGACAGAGCAACACAATTGGGCTTGCCGACAATAGAAGCCGCGCGGAATATCAATCAGTTTTCCGGTATTGCCGCCAAAACCAAACGGGCGGTAACGGATTTTGTCAAGATGATTGATTCTTTGACGGAAGCAGCATCCAAAGAATATCCGGTTGAAACGTTAATTCGTATTGTGTTGCAGGAATCCGGTTATCAGGAACAATATCTCCGCGCAGAATCCGAAGAAGATCAAAACCGGCTTGAAAATATCGAAGAGCTGTTGACGGTTGCCCATGAATTTGATACAAAACAGACTCCTGTAACGGATAATCGTGAATTATTGTCTTCTGATCCGTTGTCGGAATTTTTGGAACAAGCCGCCTTAGTCAACGATGTGGACAATGTTGACGATGACACGGAGCGGGTTTCTTTGATGACGTTGCATGCTTCGAAAGGGCTGGAATTTCCGGTTGTTTATATTATTGCGATTGAGGAAGGTATTCTGCCGCATGAACGGTCGGAGAATGAGGTGATGCAAATTGAAGAAGAACGCCGATTACTTTTTGTTGGAATTACTAGGGCGCGGGAAGAACTTCGGCTCAGCCGTGCGGAACGCCGTGATTTTCGCGGCGTGTATTCTTCGACAATTTACAGTCGTTTTTTGGCGGAAATTTCGCATGATGCTAATATGATTCGATATGATTCGCCGAAGGATTTTCTTGAAAGTGAAGACTTAGGTAACGGTATTCGGTTGATACGTGAAAAAAATTTAGCGGTTAGCGATCAGGATGTCGAATACGACGATAATTCCAATGAATCGGAAAATGACGCGATTCACGAAGAATATGACGACGAGGGGCATTTGATCCAACGGCTTCCGCCTTCCAAAAAGAAATCAATCAGAAAAATTTCCGCAACATTAATGACCGCCGCCGAATTACAACAAAAAAATAATAACCGCTGAATAGTTACAAATAAAGAAACAACCTGTCTTGATTTTACTCTAATATTTTTTATCGAAGAGGGGGATTTTTTCTTTTATGTTTGGAATGTTTTAGAATGGTATTGACGAGGTCGTCCCGATTGAATGGTTTCGTTAACACCGCGTTACAACCGGCTTGAAAAGAATCTTCATTGTCGCCGAAATTAGCCGTTAACGCTAAAATCGGATTTTTGAAACCAAGACTTCGCAATTGACGGGTCGCCTCGAATCCGTCCATCACCGGCATTTGCATGTCCATAAGTATTGCGTCAAAGAGGTTCCCGTTTTTTTCCGCTTCGGTAACTTTATCAATTGCCAGAGAACCATTGGATGCCAGAACCACTTTGGCTCCCACCTCACGCAACTTCGCTTCCGCAACCAATTGATTGACAACACCATCGTCCACCACCAGAATATGATAACCCGAAAGCGGTAACAATATTGAATCTTTTTGTATTATAAACGTTTGGGTTTCTTCGGAGGAGGTATCGGGCGGTGTTTGGGGCAATGTTTGAGATGAAGTTTGGGGTGAAGTTTCAGACGAAGTTGGAACCGGAGAATTTTCCGGAACATGATTTATTTTATCCGTGTTAATTTTGTCGGAGTCAAATTTGTCGGAGTTAATTTCGTCGGCATTGGTGCTGTTGTTGGAAGTTTTCCTGTCGTTTTCATTTTTAGGAAACCTGACCGGAATCATCACCACAAAATTACTTCCTTTTCCCTGTTCACTTTCAATATTGATATCGCCGCCCATCAATCGCGCCAGTCCCCGCGCAATACTAAGCCCCAAGCCGGTACCGCCATATTTTCGAGTTGAGGAATCATCCGCTTGTGAAAATGGTTTGAATAAACGTCCGATTTGTTTGGGGGACAGTCCAATTCCCGTATCAACAACCTCCATCACCAGAATCGGTACCCCCGGTAATGAGGCTGAAATTCCCGAAAGAGTCTGAGGTCTCAACACCGCCGTGTCAATATTTTCCGGCATCCTGACTGATGTAAGTAACAGTGAAGCGTCCAGATTACCTTTCAATTTGTTACGTAATAGTCCGTTGCGGGAGGTGAAAAAAGTTGTGGATAATAAATTTTTTAATGAAGTCGGAGTTGGATCGGTATGGGGATCCACGATCTCCGAAGGAGGCGATGTTGAAACCGGTGAAGTTGACAACATGGACGAAACCGATTGCGTAACCAAAGGAGTAAGCGATTCACGCATCGTACACCGAACCATCACAAAACCATGTTCCGTAAATTTAATCGCATTACCCAAAAGATTGATCAATATTTGGCGAATCCGTGTCGGGTCGCCAAGAATCGTTTCAGGAATCGGTTCATTCCACTCAATCCGAAATTCCAGTTGCGGTTTTTCGTCCAGACGGCTTTTCAGCATTGTCTTAACATCATTGACAACCTGTTTAATTGATACAGGAATTGATTCGAGCGTAATACGGTTTGAATCAAGTTTCGAAAAAGTCAGAATATCGTCAATAATCGTCATCAGGTCTTTACTGCTTTTCCGAATAATATCAATCATCTGATCCTGAGTCATAGGAATATTTTCACCGCTGTTGAGGGCGGTCAACATTTCAGAACAACCGAGAATGGCATTCATTGGAGTTCTAATTTCGTGACTCATATTGGCAAGAAAAAAACTTTTGGCTTGAACCGCCGCTTCAGCGTCACGTTTGGCAATGACCAGTTCCTCAATTGTTTTTTCAAGATTGACCGTATATTCCATGAGTTTATTTTCAGTCTCATAACGTTTCATCAGAAAAATTTGGATTGCGAAAAAAAGAACAAGGAACGAAAGAAAAAATGAGTTAGACCAAAAAATAGCGTTGCGAATTTCCGCATCCCATTCCTCTCCCCTAAAATCAACACCCAACACCGCTTCAACATGACCGTCGTCATCGTAAAGCGGTTCGGCGGCGGAAATCCAATAGCCCCATTCATCCTGTACCGGTTGGTTATTAAAACCGGAATTTCCCTTGAACGCCCCTACAATTTCAGGAATATCTTCATAGTTTTCTTCATAAATTTTTCCTTTGGGAACGCGCATTTCTTTCTCTCCATCAAATTGACCGTTACGGTCGAGATCCGCCGGCGGACAGAGAACAAAAAAGATTTCTCCTTTGGCGTTTTCACGGAGCGTGTAAATGGAAGCGGGGGACGATATTCGATGTTGCCATTCCGAGATGGTGTTCAAAAGATGAAGAACAAACGGATCGTCATCGGACATTTCAAGCGTAATTTTTTCATGCCCCATTTTGCTCAGAGTTACCGCAAACGATTTCGCAAGACCGGAAAGATTATTCTGATGATTCCGTTTTGCCGTTTGAGCTGCCCAATAGGTACAATACGCCCCAACCGTTAACATGATTAAAAGAATAGCCCAAGAAACAACTAATTGAAGAAACGCGGACTGTTGAGAACGCATCCGAAGAGTTAACGCGGACATCAATAACAATGCAACAAAAACAAAAAGTAAAGGCAACCAAACCATTGTTCGTTAATAGTGGATAGTTGATAGTGGATAGTAAGATTGAGTGGGTAAATTTAACTGTAACGGTCTATTTTGTTTTAATTTTTTAAACACGAAACACACGAAATTTTCACGAAAAGGATTTTTATGTAATTTTTAGTGTGTTTCGTGAAATTTAGTGTGTTTCGTGTTTAAAATAGACAGTTCCATTTAACGGTACCTAATGTTTTCTATTGTTTCTACCGTTCCTAATGTTCCCTGTTTACATTAGGGACGATAGTGATTCATGGGACAAATAATCACGATCAATTTTATTTAGTAAAAGGGTTTCAAGGCGCGGTCGAAAATTCCCAGCAGGTACGCGATTGCCAATCCGTAATTGGTCATAGGAACATTGGCATCGCGGCAGTGCATTTGTCGGCTCAGAATTTCGCGCCGATTCCACATGCAGGCGCCGCAATGAATGACCAAATCGTATTCGGAAAGAGTATTGGTTGGAAAGTCATGACCTTGAACATGGCGGATAATCAGTTCACCGCCGACATGTTTTTGGAGCCAGTTTGGTATTTTCAC
>JAIROD010000305.1 GCA_031257725.1 Planctomycetaceae bacterium
GTTTGTAATAAAACGGAAAGTTCTGAAGGAGCATTCGGCTTTTGATCAGCGAGATCGAAAGAATAATTGATTGCGTCACCAATATTGAGTCGTCCGCCGCTTTTCACCTTACCGTCAAGCGAAGGAATAGTGTCAACTGTTGCAAGAATTGCTTCTTTAATCTGCGCCGGTGTCCAAGTTGGATGTGCCGCCGCAAGCAATGCTACTGCTCCTGTAACGATAGCAGTGGCAGAACTTGTACCACTACCACCGCCGTAAGCCGAAGTTAATCCTGTAGCATAAATTGACATGCCAGGTGCTGCCAAATCCACAGAGTTAGCACCATAATTACTAAAACTACACAACAAATCAGTTTTATCTGTCGCAGCAACAGAAATAACATTTGTTAAATCATTGTTATGTGCCGGACTAACTGGTCTTATATCTGTATCAGTCTGTTCGTTTCCCGCAGCAGCAATAACCATAATTCCAGCATTTCCTGCTGCGATAATCGCCGTTCTTTCGGCGGTATCTATACCAAAACTTCCAAAACTGGCATTGATTGCGCAAATGTTAATACCAAATCCTGTTTTTAGTTTGATGAGATAGTTAATGCCCGCAACAATAGCACCGCTACTCAACATCTGTGAGCCTGTTTTGATTGGTAATATTTTTACATCTGGAGCAATACTAGTTACTCCTATCCCATTATTACCAACTGCGCCAATAATTCCTGCCATATTAGTACCATGTCCATTTGTGTCCGTTACATTGGAATTATTGTCATAGGTATTCCAACCATGAATATCATCAATGAATCCATTACCATCGTCATCCTTTCCATTTCCGGCTATTTCATTTGGATTTGTCCAAATATTGGCTTGCAAATCAGGGTGATTAATTTGGATACCATCATCAATTACTGCAACAACAACACTCTGATTATTAATATCTTTACCCTTTGTTTTTTCCCAAGCGGACAATGTATCAATTTTATCGAGATGCCACTGGTAATTGGTGTAGGGATCATTGACAACATCAGAAACACCTGCTGAGACAATCGCGTAGTTAGGCTGCCAATATTCCAGTCCAGAAATTCCAGATAGAATTTCATCTTGCAATAATATTGAGTTCATACCGACACGAACATGCAACATACCAGGCAATCCAAGCCCACCGATAACCGTAACACCATAATCATCAAGATAATCTGCTGCTTTTGAAACAGAAGTGACAGATTTCAATAGCTGTTGATCTAACTGAATTAACCATTCGTTTTCTATAATTCCTTCCTTTTCCAGCAAACTTGAATTTTCTTCCAGCTGTTCAAACCAGGAAACTTGTTCATATTCTTGTTGTGGAACCAATGGATATAACAATGGCGCAACCGATAACATCTCGCGATTTTCCAAAAATTCCAAATGAAGCGCACGACTATAAACAGATTTTCGTTTCTGCTTTTTATTTGATTCTTTTAAAAATAGATTGGATATTTTCATTGAAACCTCATCGAACAATTACTGGTGAAAAAGAAGGTAACCGGATTAGGTCGTTTGGGAATCCAACCTAATCCGATAATCAAAGACAGGAATCTTAAACAATCGTAACAGTAGCAAGCGTCATTGAAGACAAGACCGTACCGTTATATGCTTTTACACCAAATTGGACGGATGCTCCAGAATATAACCCTGAAACGAGATAGGTCAAATCTGTTGTACTTGTTGCTAATACCTGATAGGCGGTATGAACACCGGCGATTTTATAAAACAACCGATAATAAACTACGTCGGCAACAGCATTCCAAGACAACTGAACCGTTCCGTCCGGTTGGGTAACTGCCGTCAGAGTTGGTGCTCCGAATGGCGGTAAGGAACTTGAACCTGAACTTGAATTATCAACTGTTGTTGTAACGCGTGCCGACATTCCTGTTGCAGTATGCGCCCGAACTGCGTATTCAAGGATTCCAGACGAAGGAGTCAAATCCGTGAAACTTGTACCGGTTACATTATTTTCCAGATTAACCCATGTTCCGGCAGTATTTTTGACCCAGACGGAATAATGAGTTGCTCCGGCAACAACATTCCATACCAAATCAACAGTAGTCCCATCAGCCGCCGCTGTTGCGGTAAGTCCCGTAGGAGTCGGGAGTGCAAAGGAAGGAATTGTTACTGTTTTTAGCCCGAATAATTCACCACTGTACACATATTTCAGGATAATCTGAAATTTTCAGTATGACCAAATTATTGTTAAAAAAATAGAAAAAACACACTGTTTTCGTCCAAAAATCCATGTTTTTGCATGTTTTTCTCCGTAACTCCTTAAAAACAGGCACGTTACGAAAAAATAAATGAAAATTGTATCAAAAAGGGCATGAAATATGCGGGTTAGAGTCATCGTTGACACGAGAGTACCATGATGTGCTTTCACGGCATATTTTACCGTTTCACCATTCAAAGGACTGGCGTCGGTAAAACTTGTTCCGGTAACATTATTTGCCAATCGTGTCCATGCCGCCGTACCGACTTTGATCCAAACGGAATAATAATCTGCATTATTGACGGCATTCCAAGTTACTACGGCTTCATCGGGATTGCTCGCATCCACCGCAGGAACGGGAGAACAAAGTGTTACATTTACAGTTTCAATATTAGAATCGGTTGAATTGGAACTGTTCGAGGCGGTAACACGATACTCAAAATCTCCCAACGGGACAGTAGTATCAAAAAATCCTGTCCCCGATGTCGTTGTCAATTCCAACCAACTCGGATTATTGACTGTTCGGCGTGAAACAACATACTCAGTTGCATTTTCCCAATATTCCATTCGTAGCCGCCGTCCTGCAAGACGGAAAGGATGAGATTCCGGTTTCGATTGCACGAAATTTTTAATAAAATTTTGAAACATTTTAATTTTCCTTAAAAAAAGGGGAGGAACAAGAAATTTATCAAACTTTTTCACTTAATCGAACCGGCAAAACAATTGTCGATAAATAAGCGTAAAACGCGAAAAAGAATTTCAGAAATAACCAACAAGGTTACTCAAAAATGAATCAATTCCGCAAGGGGGGCATACTTTGACCGTTCATCAACTGCCTTTTCACTCATTCACCAGAAAGTTCAAAAGAACTTCGTTGTAATATATCAGTGAAATATTTTTTTTTAACTATTCAGTCGTTTACTCCGAATGACCACCCCTAGCCCCTCCTTCGGAGGGGCTAGGGGTGGTAAAAAATAAACTTCAATCTCCGAAAAATTCCACTGATATATTACCTTTATGAAAAATCATTTGTCCTTAATGTCTTTTCCCGTAAGCTAAAGCATACGGTTAATAAAGTATCGTCCTTGCAGGACTTGCTTGATCGGAGTTCAAAACTACAAAAAATATAAAATGATGACGCATCTGGTATAAAAAATATTTTTAGAGATTTCGGTAATTGTTCAGCGGAGTTTAAAAATCGTCAAAATAACACTACTTCATTTCGGCTCAATCGGAACAACAATTTGTGCCGGATCAGCAGGAACAACTGAAATCAAATTGTTGACTTGTTTCACTGCGGGATCAGTAAGAAGAATATTGCCGGCAGCAATTTTGTGATCTTTGTCAGGAACAATACCACGAACAGACACCGTCCCATTTTGGAAAGAAACTTGAACCGGTGAAAGGAAATGAATCGAAGGATGACTCAAAAGCATGCCCTCAAGTTTTTGTTCAAAATGTCGTCGCGATTCCGCCTGATTTCTTGCAACAGCTTGACGATCAACCGGATTGGTTCGAATTGTTGTTTCAGTTGCGGCAATCGGCGGTTGCGATAGTTGTTGTTGTGTTTGCTGCGGTGTTTGCTGATTTTGTAACAGTTCACCGCCAACTGTAATCGCCTTGCCGCCGAAATGATCATTGCCGCCGGAATTGAGTTGTGACCGTTGACTCAAACCCGGTAACCCGGAATATTCGTTGCGGTCAAGATCACGAAACCAACGTGAACCCGAAAATGAACGAATCGGACGCTCTTCCGGTAAAACTGTTGAATCCATAATACCATCACGTTCAAAAAATCCGGGTAAACGCTGAATCGGTTGCGATGTGGAAGTTGCACCGACATCGGGCGCAACAGGCGTGTTTGCCGAAACAATACGCTTCTTGGTTTTGTCCGCCGATAGAATATCCGAAAACCGTGATGATTGTTGCGATTGCAGTTCCGGTATGGAACGCAACCGTAAATTGATCGCATCGGGTTTGGGTCCAAGCCATGAATTGAACCGACCCATTTTGAAATCGTTGTAAAAACGAGGATGATCAAACTCAATCGTATCGGGAATTTCGCCAAAACGAACTTTTCCAAGCCGGGTTTGTATTTCCGTACGAAAAAATCCCCACTCATTCGGTTGTTCCGAATCCGCCTCTTGAGCAACAACAATAATTGTTGTTCCCAGAAAAAAAATAATCGTGTAAAAAATTTTTCGCAACATTTTGTCCTCAATTGTCCTATTTGTCCTTGACGCAATGCAGTAATTGTCTATTTTGTTTTAACCTTTTTTTAACACGAAATACACGAAACACACGAAAAATACAAAAAAGAGTTCTGTTGTCCTTTTCGTATAATTTTTGTGTGTTTCGTGAAATTTCGTGTATTTTGTGTTTAAAATAGACAGTTATTTTTAACCGTCG
>JAIROD010000457.1 GCA_031257725.1 Planctomycetaceae bacterium
GCCGATATTGAACTCATCAACATCAATCAAATCAACGAAGCATTTGAACGTATGATCAAGGGCGACATCAAATATCGTTTCGTCATTGATATGAAAACATTAAAAAATAGGTAATATATCAGTGGAATTGGCGAAAACGTATTGGATTGCTTTAACAAACCTTATTTCTACCTTATTTTCAAACTAAACCATTCACCAAAAAACCTTAGTAGCCATGAATGCCCTACAACCAACCTTATTACCTTATTAAAAAAAGAACAAGAAAATAAGTAATATATCAGTGGAATATTTTTTTTTAACTAGTCAGTCGTTTCCTCCGAATGACCACCCCTGCCCCCTCCGAAGGAGGGGAATTATTCCCCTCCTTCGGAGGGGGCAGGGGTGGTCAAAAATAAACTTCAATCTCCGAAAAATTCCACTGATATATTACCTAAAATCATCTTATCTATTTTTTCTAAACTTTTTTCGATAATAAAATTTGAGGGGTCTATTGAAAGAATGAATAAAATCTGACATACTTTACAAATGATCTTTGACAATTAGGACATCTCTAAAAATTCCTTCTAATCTTGTCCAAGTCAATTTAACCGCCCAAAACAATCAGAAAGGGATTTTTTGGAGTCAATAATTTTGTCACATTTTCCGGTCGCGACTGATGAGGTTTCGGCTGGTTTTCCTTCGCCGGCGGAAAATCAATCAGGAGTAAGTCTTGATCTGACCGCTCATTTAATCAAACACCCCGAAGCAACATTTTTTCTGCGCGTTCGCGGCAATTCAATGATCGGTGCCGGTATTTTTGACGGTGATCTCCTTATTGTCGATCGAAGTCTGTCCCCAGTTTCCGGCGATATTGTTATTGCCGTTTTGGACGGTGAATTTACAGTAAAACGATTGGTCATTCGTAACGGGTTTATTGAATTACGCCCGGAAAATCCCCAATTTCAATCTTTGCAAATCAATGAAGAATCACAACTCGATGTCTGGGGCGTTGTTACCGGAGCCGTTAAATCGTTCCGATAATATCGCGAGATCATATTGTTATAACATATAAGCCGGAAAAAATATCTTCGGCAAAAGTTGCCTACATTCGGTTGCTGTTGACAACACGATGAGGTGGAAAATCAAACAGATAGTTACTTTTTTTTCATTACCATGTTTCTGAGCAACGAAGAAAAATTGGATCATATTACGGGCTTGCTACAAAAATCCAAGCGGGTCTTGTTTATTACCGGTGCCGGAATTTCTGCGGACAGCGGTTTACCGACTTATCGTGGAATTGGCGGGTTGTACAACTACGGGCAAACAGAGGAAGGATATGCGATTGAAGAATGTCTTTCCGGTACAATGTTCCGAACAAAACCCGAAATCACCTGGAAATATATGTTCCAATTAGGGCTTGCTGCGGCAGAACATCAACCGAATGACGCTCACCGGATTATCGCTAACTGGGAAAAACAATGGGCTGCCGCCGGCGGTAAAGTTGTTGTAGTTACGCAAAATATTGACAATTATCATCGCGCCGCCGGATCACAGAATGTGTACGAATTTCACGGATCGCTGAGAACTCTTTATTGTACGAATTGTTCTTGGTCGGAAGAATTACAACCGGATATGGCAATATTGACGCGGTTTAAAGAATTACAAAAAACATTGCCGCCGCGATGTCCTGAGTGTAACGCGGTCATTCGTCCTCGTGTGATTCTGTTCGAGGAAAGTCTTCCGTTACACGAAATTGAGGAATTTCAGTGTGAATTTAATGGCGGTAAAGGTTTTGATCTGGTTTTTTCTATCGGCACCTCCGCAATGTTTCCGTACATTACCAGTCCGGTGAGAACGGCGGCTTTGCAAAAAATTCCAACCGTTGAAATCAATCCGGCGGAGAGTGATTTATCGCATTATGTTGAGATTCATCTCCCCATGCGTGCCGCCGACGCATTGCGCGAAATCGAAAAACGACGGACAACAAAATAACGTCAATGATTCAACGGAATATCGGTTTTCACAATAGGCGTTGATTCGTATTTGTTACTGAAAGTTTTACCCCGTAATTTTTATTGGAGGTTTTTTATGAGATTTTTTGGAACAATTTTAATTTTATTGTTCGGAATATGTTTGACGCTTCCGGCAGCGGCGGAACCGACTTTTGTTTGTGAACCGGATAAGGAATGGACAGCGTTGTTTGATCGGACGGAGGGTTGGCTTGCCGGAGACGGTATTTTTTCTTACGGAATTGACGGCAATTCACGGCAAGGCAGCGCAAACGAATATTCGAAAACAATATTTCATTTCAGCGACTCCTTTTTCGGTAACGCCAATACCGATGGTTCGTTTCAACCCGGAGGCGTGATGGTTAATCATTGTTTTGCTCTTTTGACAGGCAATAAGCCGGAACCGTCAAAGATACAGTTTCTTTACAAAACCGACACCGAAGGACATCCTGCAAATTTATTTAATTATCGTTTTTGGCTTGGCGATGGTATTGTGATTGATTCAACAATTTATACAACCGGTATTGTAGTTGATCCGAAAACATGGGAAATGGAAGGACCTTGGTTGATTTCCGTACCAATTCAAAACGAACAACCCGATTTTTCCAAAACAGAAACCAAACCGGTCAAATTGTTTCATAAAAACGGTCAATATGAAGTTTTGTTTGGTATTGGAATTTACGATGACGGCGATGATATTTACATTTACGGATTCCGCGACAAAAAAGGAACACCGTTTTTTCCGCGTCAATTGCTTGTTGCCAAAGTCCCGCGCCGGTCTTTCAGCGATATAACGGCATGGCAATTTTGGACAGGAAGACATTGGAGCCGTAACATTGCCGATTGTAACAATGATGAGGCGGCTTTGGCGGAAAGAATGTCGAATGAATTGAGTGTTACCAAAATGATCGGCGGGCGTTATGATGGAAAATTCATTCTTATCTATACGGAAGATTGTATTTCAACGCGGTTGAATTTTATGATTTCCGATTCACCGTATTCACGTTTTTCCGAAACAACAACTTTTTATCATTGCCCGGAACCGAAACAGTATGACGCGGAAATCAAACGGATTTATGGGACTCAAGCCAATATGGTTACGTACAACGCCAAAGCACATCCGCGAATTTCCAAACCGGGTGAACTGATTGTCTCGTATAATCTGAACGTATTCGGTATGAAAGACGGAATGTTTTTTGTGACCAAAACACACGGATTCCCGCGTTTTGTCCGATTGAAGTTGCTTACCGCGAAGTGATGAATGGGGAACCTCTAAAAATATCGTAACTATTCAGTCGTGCATTTTACGTTTAACGAATTGAATTTGATGAGCGATCCATTTTTTCGGACAACCGCAAGGATCACCCCCCAACCACGAAACGCCCCCATCGTTTGGGCAGTTTTGAACTCCGATCAAACGAGTCCCATGCGGGACGGAATAGTTACCTAAAATTTTACCCATTTTAACGACCAGCCGGTGAACGCTAGGCAAATTTTTGGCAGTGGTTGACATTTTTTTTTCTCCGCTCATAATATTCGGAATTGTATTTCACAATTGCTGCGTCTTAACAAAAAATCATCAATAATGATAGGGTATCTCTAATAATTCAATTTTTTATTTTCAACAAATTAGTTATCGACGAGGTTTATCCCGTATTTTATTGTTAAGTCTAACGCTGCCCCGTTCCTGAATTTCACTGTTTGTCCCCTAATGTCCCTCTGCCGGGAAAATATTAGAGACATAACGGACAATAGTGACCCAAAGGACAAATTCACACCAATTTTTCAAAACTTGCGGAACTATTTGTGAAAACGGTGTTAGAATATGAAAACCTTAATAAAACCCCAACCCAACATGTCCGCTAAAAATCATGATAATGCCGCATCTGTTTGCGGCACTTTCCACAATCAACGTTCCACTATTAACTCACTAAAAAATTATGTCCTTTCAATTTTTCCGTCGTTTCTTTTATGAAATTCATCTTTGGCTCGGTATTATTAGCGGAATTATTGTATTCCTTATATGCTTGAGCGGTTGTATTCTTGTTTTCCGTGACGAAATCAATCGATTTGTCGATCCGGGCAAGTTTTATGTCAGTGTTCCGGCTGAAGGGCAACGACTTCCGGTTGATGAAATTATTTCCAAACTCGAATCGAAAAATCCGGGTATGAAAGTTACATCAATCACGATTCCCGAACAAGCCAATCGAACCATGCTGGCGATGCTTTCACGCCCCATGCCGGCAGGAATGCGCGGCGGTCCCGGCGGTGAACGTCCCGAAGGTAGTTTTACGCAACGCCGTCCACGTCTGGAAGGTGAACGCGGCGAGCGTCCCGAAGGCGATTTTACGCAACGCCGTCCGCGTCCGGAAGGTGAACGCGGTGAGCGTCCCGAAGGCGGCAGAACGCAAACCGGAACAGAAGAAAAAAATAATTCGGAACAAGGAAATTCCGCAACAGTAACACCGCAAGGTGTTTCCGGTCAAGGCCGTTCCGGCAATTCCGGCGGTGCAAACAGACCTGGCGGTTCAGGCGGCCCCGGCGGCGGACGCGGACAAGGTTTCTACGTTAACCCGTACACCGGTGATATTGTTGCGAAAAGCAGTGATGGAGTTCCGCAACTTAACCGGTTTTTTATGTCGATGATGCGGTTACACCGTAATCTCTGGATTTCGTATCGGCTTGAAAGTCTTGGACCGCGTGCAACACTCGGCGGTTTGATTGTCGGTATTGCAACAATTATTTTCATTATTATTGTACTGAGCGGTTTTGTTCTTTGGTTGCCGCGAACATGGAAAAGTTTCATTAAATGGCGGGCGTGGAAACCCGGTTTCAAAATACGTTTCCGCAAAGGGTTCTGGCCCTTCATGTACGATATGCATAACACGGTTGGGTTTTACATGTTGATTCCAACCCTGATTCTTGCGTTGACCGGACTTTGTTGGTCATTCGGCTGGTACCGAAGCACCGCCAGTTTTCTTCTCGGCGATCAAATATTCAAACAGCGAATGCAACGCCCCGAAAAAATCGAACCGGTCGAAAATAGCATCCAACCGCTCTCTGTCGGTGAAATAATTGAACGTCAAAACAAATTAACGCCGGGACCCGGTGAAATAATGGTATCAATTCCGAATGATCGTGAAACTGCAATGGTTATTCAAAAAGGTCGAACCGGTTTCTTTGCCTTGTCGATTAAGGACAAAACTCAATGGGATCGGTATCGTGGTACGGTTATTCCGGTGGAGCATTTTGGTAAAACTGTTGAAGTGGAACGTTTTGCCGACAAACCGTTGGGCGCAAAAGTTGCAACAGCAGTACGAACACTTCATTTCGGCGATGTTACCGGAACGTCCTCGAAAATTTTATTCTTTGTTGCCTGCCTTTTCGCAACCAGTTTTCCGATTACCGGAGTGATGCTTTGGATCAAAAAACTTGTGGTTCATCGCCGGAAACGAAAAGCAGCCGCAAAAGACCAAACATCTCTAACTGTTTCCATTGATCACCCGCTGGAAGGTGAAAATCCGCCCGTCAGCGTTGGTCAAACGGTGTGAATTAGCGAAGGGGCTTTCTAATAATTCAGAATTTACTGAAAGTTAACGGCGTGGGCTTGCCCCGCGTTGTTAGACTTAACCCCCAAACACGGGGTAAACCCCGTCGTTTAACTATTAACTAATGGGTTGAAAATAAAAAATTGGTATTGGTAATATATCAGTGAAATATTTTTTTTAACTATTCAGTCGTTTCCTCCGAATGACCCCCCCTGCCCCCTCCGAAGGAGGGGAATACTTCCCCTCCTTCGGAGGGGGCAGGGGGGGTAAAAAATAAACTTCACTCTCCGAAAAATTCCACTGATATATTACGGTTACAGTAATATTTTATTTGTAACAATTTGCAATAACATTGATCACAATGAAAAACGAAATGAAAATAGAATTTCAAATA
>JAIROD010000388.1 GCA_031257725.1 Planctomycetaceae bacterium
TTGCCGGCGGGAAACAGGGGCAAGTCGGCTATCGCCGTATTAATAAAAACCTTTCGGCGAAAGGTTGCCTACCTCTTGAATCAAACAAAAACAACCAATATCATGCCGTTTGCGGTATATACCGTTTTCTACCAAGATGTCGTCCCTAACGGGACGGGAATATTCGGAAATACAACCAAACCACTGAATAGATACAAACACTTTTTTCAAAATTTACCTTACTGTTCTTATGTCTGATAGAAAATTTTTTGAACAACTTTTTTTTTCTATCGTAATAACGAAGAACAGGTTGGAAGGTCTGACCTGACATAAAATCTGAACCCCTTAATTTTTTTCAAGACCAAAAATGAAAATGACTGGAAAACCAATCGCAACATTGTTTCTTGGAATGCTCATCTTGGCAGTTTCCGCGTTTTTTCTCCGTGCGGACGCAGAAAACAAGGTGACACAAAATTCGACGGAACCCGATAAAAACACAACAACACTCGCTCCATCCTCATTTTGGATCGGTGTTCAGGTTACGCCGGTTCCCGACATTTTGCTTTCCCATTTCAATGTGAATAAGGAAAAGGAAAAGGTCGGTAGAGTTGTTGTGGAACAGGTTGTTGCCGACAGTCCGGCTGCTAAGGCAGGTTTAAAACGTGGTGATGTCATCCTGCAATTTGCCGGAAAAGAAATTAACTCCTTGTATGATCTGGTTGGGCAAGTTGCCGAAGTAAAAGAAACCACACAACCCATTCAAATTATTCGGAATGGCGCAAAACTTGACCTCAGTATCACACCCGCACCACGTCCTGTTGAATCTCTCGTTATGCAGGGCAATCCCATGTTTCATCGTCCCCAACCTCTGTTGCCGCCGCCCGGAATGAAATTGGGACCTGATATTTGGATTGGTCCTCGGGATCCGCAAAAAATGATGCGTGAAATGGAAGAATATTTTCGTCAAATGCAAGGCGGCGGCGATGGTGATCAACTTCTAATTCTTCCCAATCAAGACGATAATCAAACAGCGTTTTCTTCATCGGGAAGACATCTTTCCGTTTCTTCTGTCACAGACAAAGACGGTAAAACTAAAATTCGGGTCAAACAAGTCCTGAAATCCGGCGATTCCACTGAAGAAAAAGATTGGGAAGTCGAAAATATTGACGATCTTCCCGAAGAAATCCGCAATGAAGTGGAAACTCTATTAGGCAGATGAGTTTTGGGGATGTGGAGTGTAATCTCCTCATCCCTATGGTCCTTTTTATGTCCCTAAAAATTTGGGGAATCTCTCATAATTCAGAATTTTACCGCAAGTTAACGGTGTGGGTTTGCCCCGCGTTGTTCGACTCAACCCTAAAACACGGGGTGAACCCCGTCGTTAACTATTAATTTATTAATTAATGGCTTGAAAATAAAAAATTGAATTATTAGAGATGCCCAGGTAGGCAATGTTTCGCCGAAACATTGCGTCGGTGTACTCGCCGACTTGCCCCTATTTCCCGCCGGCAATCAGTTTCCAAACCGGTCAGAAACACAAATGGCCCAATCAAATCTGATTCACGGTTGCCTACCCCAAAATCGACCTAATTTACCAACCAACCCGTGAAGACTAGAAAAAAATTCCTTCAAAAAGAAAAAAATCCTGTTGACAATTTATTCTGTTCCATGTAAACTGTGAAACTCATTCAATTGCGAGACGTTTTTTTCTTGCCGTGTTGTTTTTCGGCAATGTTTCGCGGTTATTTCAATGAAACCTTATAAAATAAGGAGATTGATGATGGAAAATTTAGTAAAATGTGTTGTCGGTTTTTTCGTGATGCTATGGACGAAAAATCAAATGTTAAAATGGACGGTCTGCGCAAAGAAGGGGGGGGGGGGCGCTTTGGAGTAAATAGTTAAGAACGGAGAGTGGAAAAGGTCGGTTTTCTCAATGCTTTTCCGCAAAATTTTCAACTCTTTTTCGTTCTTCACCATTCGGCTTTACCTTAGTCGAACTTCTTGTGGTCATTGCGATTATCGGCGTGTTAATCGCTCTTCTATTGCCGGCAGTTCAGGCTGCGAGAGAAGCGGCAAGACGGATGCAGTGTACCAATAAGTTAAAACAACTCGGTATCGCTGTTCACAATTTTCACGACACCTTTAGCAAATTGCCGGGACACGGAACCGGTCCCAACCAAAATCGCACCGCATTCGTACCGATGCTGCCGTTTTTGGAAGAAAATGCCCGTTACAATGAGATCGTCAGTCACGATGACTACACCGCCGGTCAAGAAGATTGTAATAACCCGCATGGAGATTGGGTTTGGTGGAAAGGTAAAATTGGTACATTATCATGTCCTTCTGACTCCGGCGGACAAAAGCCATATACAACCTCCGGTCATACCACCGGAGCGTTTGTACAGACCAATTATTGTTTTTCCGAAGCGGATTTTGTCCTACAAAGTTACGGCAAACCACATAATAACCGTTCTCCGTTCGGAATGAAAGTTTCGCCCAAATTCGGATCAAGTTGGGGAACCGAAGCGGAATACACTTTTGCCATTATCAGCGATGGATTGAGTAATACGGCGATTTTGAGCGAACGTTGCGCAAGTCCCGGTACCGGTGACGAAGTCAATCGTTCACTCAAAGGCGGAATTGCCAATTTTGACGGATGGAATAATAAACCACAAGCTTGTCTGGGAAAGAAAGGAAGCGGAAATGAATATAACATTGAAGGACGAAATGGTTCCGGTACTAATTTCGGTTACTATAAACTTCATAACGCCTTCTTTCACACCATCATTCCGCCAAACGGAGCATCGTGTTCCTCCATTTCAGTCAGTGCAACTCTTCAAGCCGGAACCAATGCGTCACAGTTACCACCGACAAGTTTTCATAACGGCGGTGTGAATGTTTGTTTGGGAGACGGAGCGGTTCGTTTTATTAGCGATACTGTTGATTGCGGAACATTGACGGAATGGTTTCGTTGGCACAATGATAATCGCGGTGATGTCTCTCCATTTGGAGTTTGGGGCGCGTTGGGAACAATGAATGCCGGCGAAAGTAAAGGATTGCCGTGAGTATTTCCCCAATCTCGTCCGGTTAACAATCAACACGTGCGGTCTTTTGCCGAAAGACCGCCTGCCTCCTATTTATTTGTGTAAATAATTAATTTCTCTATTTAATAAGGATTTTGTTTATGAATAAAATGATTACAATTTTTATTTTGGGCGTTTGTCTGTTGTTGTGTTTGGGATGCGGCAACAGTAATCTCGACGGATTGGTTCCCGCCAAAGGCGTTCTGAAATTTAATGGTCAACCGGTTGCCGGTGCTTCGGTTATATTTAATCCGGTTGATCAGACCCGATCAGCATCCGGTCTGACAGACGCTAACGGCAATTTTACTATGATGACGTTGAATCCCGGCGACGGCGTTTATCCGGGAGAATACATCGTTACAGTAACTAAAATAGAATATCGCGGTGAAATGCGGGAAGAACATTCTGAAGGCAGCCGTGAAACAATTGTTCACGATACCCGTGAAATGATCGAACATCTGCCGTCAAAATATGCCGCCGCCGACACGACTGATTTAAAAGTTACGATACCGGCGGACGGAAACAAAAAAATTGCATTTGATTTGACCGGCGAAGTTGATACAACGCCTAAAAAACTCAAGGATGTACAACGCCGTTAAATCGTGTATATTAAAATCTCTGTTTATTATTTTCAAATCCGAAGTGAGTTGCCGCTCTCAACCGATAACACACAGACGGCAAACTCCATTCAACCACTTAACTGTTCACATAAGGAAAATTTTATGAAAAAATTTATTGTTTTACTGATCATGTCGTTTGTTTTCGCACAAATTCCGGCAATACTTTTCTCACAGGAAAAAGTGCAGGATACGCCAAGATTGAACGAATTGAAGGTGATGAGTTTCAATATCTGGGTTGGCGGCGGTAAATCAATCGAAGAAACCGCCAATGTTATTAAACAAACTTCAGCGGATATTGTTGGTATTCAGGAAGCGTCGAAAGGCGGAAAGAACAATGCGGAAAAAATCGCCAAAGATTTAGGTTGGCATTCCTACACTGCCAATTCCAGCCGTACCATCATCAGCCGTTTTCCTGTGGTCAAAAAATCTACCAATGGGAAGGGGTGTAAAATACAAATCGGCGAGAAACGGTTTGTTTGGATGTTCAATTTACATCTGATTCATTGTCCCTACGAACCTTATCAGTTAAATGGTATTCCCTACTGCGGTGCTCCATTTCTAAATACCGCCGAAGAAGCAATTCAATCGGCGTTGAAATCACGAGGTCGAGATGTCGAAGAAACTGTTGCCGATATTAAAGAAGCTCAAAAAGATAATTGCCCGATTTTTTTAACCGGCGATTTTAATGAACCGTCTTGTCTGGATTGGACGGAAAAAGCAGCGAAAGCAGGAAATTGTAAAATGCCGGTCGCGTGGCCCTCTACAAAAGCATTCATCGAAAAAGCAGGTATGAAAGACAGTTACCGGATAAAATTTCCTGACGAAGTTACCCAAAAAGGACACACATGGTCTTCATTACCGCCGTCAAAAAATGAAATCTTTGAACGAATTGATTTTCTTTTCTTTCACGGATCAAATGTAGAAACCTTAAAAGTGCAAATTGTCGGCGAACAAAGTCAAGATACCGATATCGGATTTGATAACTATCCGTCAGATCACCGCGCTGTTTTAGGAACATTTCGCCTAAACGACTGAATAGTTACTCGGTATAAAAGATGCTTATAAAATCTTGTCGGCTATGTCAAAAAATCGTACCGAAAAAGTCCTTGTCTCTTTTATTAAATTAACCGAAGAGAACCAAAAGAATCGTCCACAGATTAATGCAGATTATCACAGATTGTTAACGGCGGGGTAAACCCCGCCGTTAACGATTGAACAAAAATTCCGTCCCGTTAGGGACGATATATTGGTAGCAAACGGCATAACAAAAATGATTCGCGTCCCGTAGGGACACCATGTTGGTGAAATTTATATTGGGCGTTTTTTCTACCAACATTTCGTCCCTACGGGACGCGTGTTTTTGGTTGACCATTTTTTCTACCAATATTTCGTCCCTAGCGGGACGGAATATTTATTCTCGCAACCTGCGATTATTCGCGATTGTTACCGGCATGATTTACTCTGTAACGATCAAACCAACCAACACACCTCATCTGCGACAATCTGCGTCAATCTGTGGATAAAATAAAAACAAAAAGAATCATCCACAGATTTTCGCAGATTATCACAGATTGTTAACGGCGGGGTTCACCCCGCGAAGATTCCCGCGACGTAACCTTATTTCCAACCTGATTTTTCTAACAAAAACAACCTTAGCAGCAACAAGGTAATGTAACAAATAACATTATTACCTTATTGTTTTTTTTTTTTTAATAAGGTAATAAGGTTCGATTTTTGTTATTTTTTTTGGCTACTAAGGTTGTTTTGTTAAGAAAATCAGGTTGAAAATAAGGTTACGAAGGCAAACGCAGTACAAACGCTACACCAACGCGGGGTAAACCCCGCCGTTAACGATCAAACCAACAAACGCACCCCATCTGCGACAATCTGCGTAAATCTGTGGATAAAATAGAATAGACCGTTATTCGCAGAGTCTCAAAGAATCGTCCACAGATTAACGCAGATTGACACAGATTGTTAACGGCGGGGTTTACCCCGCGTTTGGTTTAGCCGAACAACGCGGGGCAAGCCCGCACCGTTAACGCCCCAATCAACAAACGCATCCCATCTGCGATG
>JAIROD010000461.1 GCA_031257725.1 Planctomycetaceae bacterium
ATTGCGCACAACTGTAAGGACAATTAAATCACCGAAAACAGAGGAATTGAGTATTTTTTGCGCATCTTTTTCTGTACGAATTTTTCCATTCATCCTTGCAATGACATCTCCGGTGCGAAGTCCCGCTCTTTGGGCAGGCGATTTTTCCGAAACATTTTCGACGATTAATAGTTTGTCTTGCTGTATTACCGTAAAACCGGTCCATGCGGAAAACTTAGCCATAACATCGAACCGAGTCGCACTGCCGGCTGTATCGCTCTTACGCATACAAAGAGAATAAAAAGATCTAAAATGATATTTTTCCGGTAACGTAAAAGTATATTCAAAAGGTAATTGAGATAGGGAAAGCGTTTTTTGAACCATTGGTTTTGACCACCAGTTGATCCCTCCAACAAATTGAATCGTTCCATTTGATACCGAATTGTGAACATAAAAACCCAGTTTTTCCGTTTCCCCAATATCAATTGATGTCCATAACGTCCCATCTTGTTTTTCGATATAATCGCAACAGAGCCGTATGGGATATTTTACGTATCTGTTTATCAACACCCCCGGTTGTCTTTCTTCGGCGAGTTTGGGATAAAATGAGAGTAACCCTTTGTTTTCATCAATATTAATTTGGGGGAGTGATTTATGAGCAAGATGATCTCTCCCTTCTACCCAGCCGGAATCGTACCATGTACTAATCGTGTCTTGAAAATCCCAGATAATCCGACCAAGACCGTTTTCTCCCTGAAACGCTAAAGCATGAGGAAATGCCGATATATTGAACGGATTACCCTGAATTGGACGGACAGGCGAATCCGATGCCAAACCTTGCTCTAGTCGAAAACACACATTCTTGTCTTCTGTAATTTTCAATATTAAACGCAATACCGGAACCTGTTTTCGTTTCAATAATTTTGCAGTAATGAATTCTGATCCGTCAATATGTTCGATTATTTCCTGAGTGATTTTTGATTCCTCAATGCAATTTGTTTGAGCAAATGTTTTGACCAGTTCCGTCAAGGTTTTTTTGTACGAATTTATTGCCGAATTAACTTTGTTTTTATAATATATTTTTTCGATTGACAACTTTCTTCTATCCGGTTCGTAAGCAGTTGGTTTCAAACCTTTTTCTGAAACATGATAATTTAATTCCGCCGTTAATTTAAGAGAGCGATTTGATTCTTCGTTCTTTTTTGCGAAATCAATTTCTTTTTCAAGTGCTTCCCGATACGGTTTTTTTATTTGTTCGATTTTTTCTTCCCAATGTTGTCGTGCTTCCGTAACCTCGACCGGTTCCGTTACGTTTAGAATAGACAATATGTTCGGATAATTTTGTTTTATGTCTGCATCCAATAATTCGGCTATAGCCGGTTCGGAATTTGTGGACATTTCACGCAATGAAATACGGCGAATTTCATAGATAATTCCCGGGTAAAAGTGATCCAAACATAAGGTACACGTTGAGTAGCTTTCATGTATCTGAAAATCGTGTCGAAATGTTGTCCAATCTTTTCCAGCAGGAATCTCTGCCAAAGTATGGAATTTTTTCACATCTCTTTTATTGTGGTTAGGGATATAAACGATAATTTTTACCGGTACTGTTGCTTTTAATTCACATTCAATACGATACGCTCTACCTTTGATAAGGGGAAAAGGGGTGTATAACAAGGAAGGAAGCCCATGTTTTTCCCATATCTTTTTGTGTACTTCTATTCTAAATACATTCATGTGATTGGAAAGCGTTGACAACATCTCCGTGTTTGGTGTATCTCGACTATGCCATATCCATTGGTAATCTCCTGTTTTCGGCATAAACAATGGTAAATAATCATTCTTAAATTCAGTAATTTTTAATAATTCTTTCCCTTCGGGTTTATTTTCTTCGGGTTTATTTTCTTCGTTTTTTTCGGTCATTATTTTTTCTTCCGTTACGTTTTCTTTAGGCAAGTTATCAACGGACTGTTTTTGTTCAACAATATTTTGTTCCGTCTTTGGCAATTCCATTTTTGGCGGTTCCGGTTCAGATGATTCCGTCTTTGGCTGTTCCACATTGATTGGTTCGGTCATTGACGGTTCGGCTGTTTGTTTTTCTTCTATTTTTTCAGGAGATACCGCTGTGTTTTTTATTGGCGGTTTTGTAGAGGACAACTGGGGCGAAAGCATTGGTTTTCGCATTTTTTGCATCAGAAAAGTACCGACACCGAATATCAAAATCATTCCGGCAATTACTGTTAAAACAAAACAAAATAGTTTTGTTGTGTTAATTTGAGTCTTCGTTTTTTGTGTAGTAGAGAGGGGTTCTGATGATGACAAGAGTATTTGCGGGAGCCACACGTTTTTTTGTACCGTATTGGTTTGGCGATCCGGCGGCAGATTCAACACAGCGGACGGCTCGGTATTTGTTTCGTACAAAGATATATCATCGGTGTTTGTTTCCGTATTTTCCAATTCCTGCGGTTTTGTGATCATTGCTTTAATGAATGCCCTACAATTTTCATAACGATTTTCCTGTTTCTTTGACAAGGCTTTAAGCAATGCGATATTAACATATTCCGGTAATTCAACAATAGGTTCCGGATCATCATTTAGTACACATTCACGTAACACAGCAACATCACTTCCGGAAAACGGTACATGTCCGGATAACATTTCGTACGCAGTTACTGCAAGGGCGTACTGATCGGTTCGGGCATCTTGTAGTCGTCCGCGCCATTGTTCGGGAGCCATATAAGACCGTGTTCCGGCAATGGTCATTTGTGGTTCACGGCTAAACCGAACCATACTTGTCCGAATTTCTTCCGCCAGCCCAAAATCAATAATTTGTACTCCGTCTGATTGACCGATCATAATATTTTGAGGTTTAATGTCACGGTGAATGACTTTTTTTTCGTGGGCATAATCCAAGCCTTTAGCGATTCCCCAAAATATTTGTACGACATCAGAAAATAATATTTTACCGTATTTTTTAATATATCTTCTTCTGTAGGTATCCAACGGCAAGCCGTCAATATACTTCATGGCGAGATAGAGACCGTGTTGCGGATCGGTGAAAAGACCGTACACCGGACAGATATGCTGATGTTGTAACGCATGGACTTTTTTGAACGAAGAACGTACCAAATCCATCGCTTCTTGAACATGTTGTATTTCTTTTGGAATAAATTTCAGAACAACAAATCGGTCGGCGGTTGCATCGTATGCTTTCCATGCTTCGCCCATTCCGCCGCGTCCCAGTCTTTTTTCGAGACGGAAATTTTCTCCAAATAAATAACCCGATGAAAAAGCACTGGGTTCCCGTATCGCGGAAACATTCGCATCGTTTGTTTCACGATCTCCATAGTGCATCATCGTTGAATCATTGGGGTTAGGAAAAGACATCATTTACTAAGTAGTATATAAGGTATAAGGTAATGAGTCGTTCTTAATGCGGTTACATCAATAGGGGAGCGTTTTTCAAAAGGGGGCAGTTTGGTGTAACTGTCTATTTTATTTCCGCAATTAAAAAGAATGAAATGATTATTTTTTACATAAATTCAGTAATGTTCCTCCGGTCTGAAAGGGCAATATAGGCTAGCCCGCCACATCGCGGCGGGTTCAATTCCCCAAGCGATAAACGCCCTGTAAGGGCAAAATAGAGTTAATAGGTAATATTTCAGCGGAATTTGCAAAGCAAGTTTATACAAACCTTATTTCCACCTTATTTTCTTAACTAAAAAACCTTAGTAGCATGAAAATAAACAACAACAAACCTTATTACCTTATTGTTCCTTTTTTTAATAAGGTAATAAGGTTGGTTGTAGGAAACCATTTTTGCTACTAAGGTTTTTTGGTGAATGGTTTTGTTTGAAAATAAGGTAAAAATAAGGTTGGTTAAAGCAATCAAATACGTTTTCGCAAATTCCACTGATATATTAC
>JAIROD010000462.1 GCA_031257725.1 Planctomycetaceae bacterium
GTTCCTTTTTTTAATAAGGTAATAAGGTTGGTTGTAGGAAACCATTTTTGCTACTAAGGTTTTTTGGTGAATGGTTTTGTTTGAAAATAAGGTAAAAATAAGGTTGGTTAAAGCAATCCAATACGTTTTCGCAAATTCCACTGATATATTACAATTTTTTTAGATGCAAGAAGATATAAAATACCTATTTACAAGACTAAATAACTCCAATATAATATTGGCAGTGTCGATGGATCGTCTATGAGAAACTTTTAAGAAAGGAGTGAATTTTGATACAATCGGTTGTTTATGAAATTTATGACCCCGCAAGCGATACCCTCGTTCAAGTAACCGAAGATCAGGCAGTTGCGGAAAAATATTTTGAAAAAAATTACTACGTGGTCGAAAACAAAACAGAAGTAATTCAATTATCCAGCAAAATCGTTATAACAATGTTAATCTCGATTCAATGGTAATAACGTGATCTTCCCTAAACCTCACCCCCTTAACACCCAAAAGAAACATGCCTAAAAAATCATCACTTAACCTGAAGAAAGTACATGAACGTTTTGTTACTGCTCATGTCAAAAAAGAACGCGAAAAAAGAACATTTGGTCGTCCAACGTTGTCCGAAGAAGAAAAACGTAAAAACAAAATAACGTTTTACGTTACCGATGAAGAATCACAAATTATCCGTGATTTTCTCAAACGGCGTTCCGTTTCCGATGTGATTCGTAATCTTGTTCTCGACGCTGCAACCAACCAAAAAACACGTGTAATGTGAATCGTGTCCGCCGTTTTTTTTGTCTGTAGATTACGCCGATGATCGCGGATAGATTTCAAAAAATCCGCTTGAGAATTTGCGGCTATCTGCGTCCTCTGCGGACAGTCCTTAACGTCCCCCGCATTGCCCGCAACCTCAGGAGACCGGTGAAGTGTAGGACAGCGAATTAGAGTTGCGGTAATTGTAGGATGTTGCCGGTCGGCGTTCTGCCGGTGTGAAGTTTGAACAGTTACCATTACAGTTGCAAATACAATCGGTTGCGGAGTGCTCCCCTTCTATTGGCATCGAGTACCCGTCCCGGCAAGGTTTGCCGGTTGTCTTGGTGTACTTTTATGAGCAAGTTCTAAAACGGCTGAATAGTTACGAGATTATTTTCTTTTGTCCCATTAGGTCTCTATCGTTCCTAATGTCCAGATATTGTTTTTAACGTTTGATATTCAGGATGAGCGAGGCGTTGAGGACAACCAGGATGGAACCGGCGTTGTGGACTAACGCACCAACAATCGGTCCAATCATTCCACTCGAAGCAAATAAAATCGCCGCCGCATTAATACTCATTGACAAACCAATATTGGTAAGAATTGTCCGTTTTGTTTTTCTCGCTAAGCGTACTAAAAACGGTAAACGTGAGATGTCGTCGCCAATCAACACAATATCGGCAGCGTCCACTGTTAAATCACTGCCGACTTGTCCCATCGCAATTCCAACATCAGCGGTTTTCAGTGCCGGAGCATCGTTCAAGCCGTCACCAACCATGCCAACCGAAGAACCGCCATGTTGAATCTCCTCAATCACCGCAACCTTGCCGTCCGGCAACAGATTAGAATGAATATTCGTAATCCCCGATTGCTCCCCAATATTTCGGGCGGCTCGGTCATTGTCGCCGGTTAAAAGCATCACCTCAATACCATTGCCTTGAATTTGTTCAATCGCTTTTTTTGACGTTTCTCGAATGGTGTCGGCAAGAGCAAGGAAACCAATCACCGCGTCTGAACGGTTTGGGGTTTGGCGTGCAATCCAAATAACCGTTTCACCAAGTCCAAAACGTTCTTCCGCTTGCGTTTTTTGAAAGCCGGACAGTTCCAGAGCATAGCGTTTGAGAATCCGGTCATTGCCGACAATAACCCGTTCGCCAACCCGTTCACCTTCGGAAACTCCCGACAGTTGCACCGTAATTCCTTCACCACGAAACATTTCAAATTCAGAAGTTTGTTCCAGTTCAAGATGTTTCTCTGCTGCCGCGTCAACAATGCACGCCGCCAACGGATGTTCCGACAACGCCTCGACCGAAGCCGCCAACGCCAAAATTCCGTTGGAATCATATTCGTTGTCAAAAGATTGCACGGAGGTTAAATGTGGTTGACCATGCGTTAAGGTTCCGGTTTTGTCAAACGCTAAGATGTTGACAGTTCCCAACCGTTCCAACGCCTCGCCGGAACGAATCAACATGCCGTGACGTGATGCATTGCCGATAGCGGCAATCATGGCGGTGGGCGTTGCCAGAACCAGCGAGCAAGGACAGAACACCACCAAAATTGTTACCGCACGGCGTAACGATTCTTCGGCGGCTCCCAAAAGAAGATACGTGATCATTCCCACCGCCGCCGCTGTCATTAACGCCGCCGGAACTAAAATTGCCGCCCAACGATCCGCAATACGTTCGATTTTCGCTTTTTTCCGCTCCGCACTTTGAACAAGTTGAATCATTCGGGCAAGCGATGAATCTTCGCCGACCCGTGTTGCCTGCATGGTGAAGGAGCCGAAACGATTGATTGTCCCGCCGAAAACGGTATCGCCTTCAAATCGATCAACCGGTAAGGATTCGCCGGTCAACAGCGATTGATCAATCGACGTGTTGCCCGACACAATTTTACCATCAACCGGAATCGTTTCTCCCGGCAAAACTCGGAGTAAATCATCACACAAAACGTCGCTTGCCGGAATAACGGTTTCCGTTCCGTTTTCGCATTTCCGTGCTGTTTGCGGCGTGAGCCGGACAAGATTTTCAATTCCGGCGCGGGCGCGTGCCACTGTCCATTCCTCAAGACAATGTCCCAACGCCATAATAAACGCAACTTCACCGCCGGCGAAAAGATACGAATGATGATCTGATTCCGCCGGAAAAAACAGATCGGCAACAATGGTTGCCAGAATAGCTGTTGAGATGAGAACTTCGACAGAAATCCGGCGTTGATACAATGTTTCCGCCGCCGTACCAAAAATCGGCGCACCACAAAGCAAGACGGCAACCCACGCCATATCAAACGGCGTATGGAAAAAATGAAAAAAACTGACCAGAAGCGATAACGCCGAAACCGCAATAAAATATGGCTCGCCTATCTCATAAAATTCACGGTAAAACGGCATCCGATTGTTTTTGTTTGTCTCCGCCGGACGAACCCGACAACAACAGGAAGAAACGGAATCATTATTGGAATTGTTATTATTTTGCATTGATATTTGGGGAATTTCTAAAAAATCAGTTTTATTGTAATATATCAGTGGAATTTTTCGGAGATTGAAGTTTATTTTTTACCACCCCTGCCCCTCCGAAGGAGGGGAATAATTCCCCTCCTTCGGAGGGGCTAGGGGTGGTCATTCGAGGAAACGACTGAATAGTTAAAAAAAATATTTCACTGATATATTACGTTTTATTTGATTCAGTCAATGTTAATCCGCTGAAATCGACCAACGTCAAATGTTTATAAATTATCCGCGATTCAGGTTATTTTTCAATATCCACGACTACGGACAGTGACAAATTGGGCGTTTCTAATAATTCAATTTTTTATTTTCAACCTATTAATTAATAGTTAACGACGGGGTTTACCCCGTGTTTTAGGGTTAAGTTGAACAACGCGGGGCAAGCCCACGCCGTTAACTTTCGGTAAATTTAGTTAACGACGGGGTTTACCCCGTAATTGTCTATTTTGTTTTAACCTTTTTTGTAATTATTCAGTAGATTGGTCATTCGATGGTAGGCGACCTTTCGCCGAAAGGTTTTTACTAAATACGGCGATAGCCGACTTGCCCCT
>JAIROD010000455.1 GCA_031257725.1 Planctomycetaceae bacterium
GTGTTACTGAAACAACTGAAAAACATAACAATATCAAATACCACAAAATAATCGTTCTGTAGCCAGTGCGAAGATGCCTGAATTTACATAAGTTCAATGGTAATAAGAACTTAACAAAAAAAGGCTCCGGAACTTCGGGTTAATCGTCACGCCATAGTTCCCAAGCTCCGAATAAAAACGGTCAAAAAGTAATTTGCCCAAACCCAATTTTGTTAACTGTTCCCCAAACAACCAAATCGTTTTGGAATCAGGAACTCTGTTGGAAAAACGAAGACCCCAAAACGCCCGAAACGAAAGACGATCTCGAATCTGAAGCTCGACCTGATCATCAGAAAGATTGTAAACCGTTTTAAGAATAAGAATTTTGAACATCAGAAGAACATCAAATGCCGGACGACCCGCAGCAGACTTTTTCTCGGAGGAACGAACCTGATTCAATAAGTCGAGAAAAACAGACCAATCCACCAACTCATCGTGACGACAGAGATAGTTGGGATAACCATTCTTAAATCAAAATTGGGGCAAAAAACTGTTTTCTTCCTTCCATTCGGAAAGATTGATACGGTTCTGCTCTAAACGGTTGTGTTTGCCGATAGAGATTTATCGGTGAATGGTGAATAATTTGGGTCTCTTTTCGATTCGGTTCTATTTTATGGAATCACAACACGATCTGACAAATCTGATTCCAAAAGGTCTTGGAGCCTACTGGTTCCTTTTTCTCAGCGGCAGCCTGATAATTGCATCGCTGGAGTTTGCCTACTTCAAAATGCCGATACTCGCAGAACAACTCGGCGTTAATACAATTCCACCACTGGATGTTTCCTCACGGGGAAGTCTGTTGAACTGGGGATTTTCGGTGTTGCTCTTGATAACAGCCGTAGTGTCGCTGATTAATTTTCAACTCGGTTTGAAATACAAAGACCCCAAAGGACGAGTTAATACTTGGTTTTGGACAGCAATCATATTAGTTTTTCTTAGTCTGGATGTTCAGGTTGCTGTTCGCGACACGATTCGCGATCTCCTTACCGCCGCAAGCGGAACCTCCTTGTATCGGGATGGAACTATTTGGTGGTTAATCCTCTACAGTTTTTTTTTCGGTGTGCTGGGAACACGAATTCTTTTGGATATGATGGCTTATGCCCCCTCTTTGGGGTTGTATCTGCTGGCAGTTTCAGGATTGGTTACCGGATTCCTTGTTGAAATCGGTTTTATTCCAATATTTGAAGAACCCGTGCAAAATATCATATTGCAAACGGCTATTCCGCCAAGTATTGCGTTGATTTTTTTTCTTGCGGTAACTCTTTTCGCACGCCGTCAGATTTTCCGTGATTCCGAAATTGCTTTGCGTTGGTTTGCCAAAGTCTGGAAACATCCGCCCATCGTTCCGCCAACCCCAACATCGTCAGCAACTCCGCCATCCCCAACATCGTCAACTCCGTCAAAAAAACAACCGGTTTCAGAATCCAAATCCAAATCAACATCAACATCGGAATCAGAACCCGTTTTAGATTCCAAACCACTTACAAACTCCAAACCATCTTCAACAGCCAACACCTCTTCAGGAACATCGTCTGCTGCTGAACGTCCCTTAGTTCAAAAGCCAAACGAGACTGTTCCATTTAAACAAACCGAAAAAGAAGACGATTTCGACTTGGCAGACACCGCCTAGCCCGAATATTCTTTCAAATAGGCGATTGGAACATGTCCCAAAATACAGGGAAATTCGTTTTTTGTAATTATTCAGTAGATTGGTCATTCGATGGTAGGCAACCTTTGAGCCGCCTACCTGATGAGTATTTCCTGATAAGACATTCTACTGAATAGATATGAATTATTTTAAAAATTTTCTCCCCCTGATATAAAAAAATGCTATGATTAAAATATACTTACTTTTGGGAATCTTTAATAATTCAGAATTTATCGAAAGTTGACGGTGTGGGCTTGCCCCGCGTTGTTAGACTCAACCGCCAAAACACGGGGTAAACCCCGTCGTTAACACCAAACACGGGGTAAACCTTGTCGTTAACGGGTATGCCGAAAGCAAAATGATCGTGATTTCGGCAACTCCGTCATTCCGGAAACTTAATCGCCGCATCCTAAAATTATGTCCTCACACATGGAATCATCGATGATCTGGACGCAACCGGAAACAATCAGCAATCGTTTTCGGAGTTGGTCGCAGTCTGTTCCAGATTGGGAAACGGCAGAATTTTGTCGTGAACGGACATTACGTTTCCTTCATCGGATGAGTTCATTACGGCAACGGCTTGGAATGCCGTTGATTGTTGCGATGCTTGGCGGAACCGGTGCCGGAAAAAGCACTCTTCTTAACGCCTTGCTGAGTGAACATGTTGTCGAAGAAGGAAAAGAACGTCCCACCACCGCGAAACCAATTCTTGTTTGCCATAACACAGTTCATCCTGAAACATGGGGAATTGATCTTTCCGGTATTCAAATTGAGAAGCGTGATTTACCGGCTTTGGAACAGATGGTCATTCTGGATTGTCCCGACCCGGATACAACAGAAAATGATGATCTTCGTGAGACCAATCTTGCCCGACTTCGTGCGGTGTTGCCTCTTTGCGATGTTCTGTTGGTTACCGCAACTCAGCAGAAATACCGCAGCCGCCGCGTTTTGGATGAACTCGCAACCGCCGCTCCGGGAGCAAGACTTGTGTTTGTCCAAACTCACGCCGATCGTGATACCGATATTCGTGATGATTGGAATGAATTACTTAAAAAAGATTATGAAACGGGTCGAATCTTTTTTATTGATTCTGTTGCCGCATTGAAATCACAACAGAATAAAACTCCCTTGCCCAAAGAATTTACCGACCTTCAACAACTTCTGACGGTTGATCTCAATGAAGAAGCCGCCATTCGTATTCGGCAAGCCAATTTTTTCAGTCTTGCGGAGGAAACCGCAGAAGATTGCCGACGGGAGATTATGGAACATTGGTCGGTTGTCGGCAAACTTCGTGACCGGATTTCCGAAGAGCGGCGGCTTTTCGGTGAACGTTTGTCGGAAAAGATGCGGAATGAACTGATACGTGACCGCCGGCTTTGGGAATCCCGATTACTGGGGCGGGTTGCCACTCAATGGGGTTACAGCCCGTTCTCGATTCTTTTGCGAATTTATCAGGGTTGCGGCGGTATTCTTTCCGGCGCATTACTGACCAGAGTACGCTCTGTCCCGCAACTCGCTGCCTGGGGAGCCTTTGAAGGAATCCGTTCACTCCGAAATTGGTCAAATTCACGCAAGGCGGAAAAAAAGTCGGTGGTATCAATTTTGACGAGTTGGGAAGAAAACCGTCTTCGGGAATCGGCGTTGGTTCTCATCGGATTTGCTGCCGATGCCAAAATACCCGCCGAATTTTGTACGCCGGACGTGGTATTAAATGAATCAAAACAAGCCGGAAAAAACTTTATTAATAGTATTGCCGGTGAATTGGAGGCAATCTGTGAACGTCTGGCAACCCGAAACAACCGATGGTGGATACGAATGATTTATGAAGTGTTGTTTGGGGGAATGATCTTTTTTCTTTTATTACGTCCGGCGAAAAACTTTTTTATTGATACGTTTTTCGATAAAAATGTTCGGTTTTACGGAACGGATTTTTATATTATTTCGGTATTCTGGCTTGTGGTGTGGGGGATTTTGTTGCTTGGTCTTTTCACTTTCACGTTGCGGCGCGGATTAAACCGTGAAATTAACGAGACATCCGCTCAATGGGAACGACTTCCGGCGTTGGATCGGCTTTTCGAAGCGATAGAAAAAGAAACGAATCGAATTATTGCTTATCGTGATGAGTTGGAAACCATTTGCCAACGGTTGGAACGAATCAATCAACAAGCGGAAAAACTGGATCGACGACTCGGACGTAAAAAATAGCCTAGCGTTCAGAGGGGGGGTGTTAACATGGATAGTAACTATTCAGTCGCGGTCAATGTTCCTTTTTCTGTCCCGTTAGGGACAACATATTGGTAGAAAATGATGCCGATTAAAAACGCTCGTCCCGTTAGGGACAACATATTGGTAGAAAAACACCAAGCATAAATTTCACCAACATTGCGTCCCTACGGGACGCGGATCATTTTGTTATACCGTTTTCTACCAAGATGTCGTCCCTAACGGGACGGGAATATTCGGAAAGACAACCAAAC
>JAIROD010000493.1 GCA_031257725.1 Planctomycetaceae bacterium
AATGCGACGCAAGCTCGGAAATCGTTCGATCCTGCTTCACAGCCGCAAGCGCAACTTTCGCTTTAAAGGACGATGAATAAACTAGACGTTTTCGGCTCATAAACTAATAATGGGGTAAAGGGTAAAATTAATAATATTTATACCTTATCCGCGTGCCCGAATTTAGCAATCACCGCTGTTACATTCAGTTTTTTATTTTCAACCCATAAATTAATAAATTAATAGTTAATAATTAACGACGGGGTTTACCCCGTGTTTTGGGGTTAAGCCGAACAACGCGGGGCAAGCCCACGCCGTTAACTTTCGGTAAATTCTGAATGATGAGAGATTCCCATTTGGCGTTTTTTCTACCAACATTTCATCCCTAGTTGGACGGGATTTTTTATCGTTCCCTTCGATTTACTAACGCCCCAAAAAATGTGAAATAGACTGTCAACGGTATGTTTTTTTCGCAACCTGCCGGTTGCGGCTCTGAAGGCGGCTCTGAAAACGGTTGCCGGTACACGCGATAACCTTAATCGTCCCCCAAAAACAACAAACGCTACCAGATAGAAAAGGAATGAAGAGGCTCTCTTGTAAAAAGATATTCAACTTTTATAATAAAAAACTCTCACTTGTCCTATTACCATTACCATCATTTCATCTCAATTGTTACTATGACAGATTACTACTTTCAAGAATTGTTCGCAGAACGAATCGGCGGCAAAAATTACGGTAAATCAAACGAAATTTATAAGTTCGAAAAAATTAAACGCGCTAAACGGCAAGCAATCAACGATTTTCCTGATCGTCCACTAATTGATTTCGGTATCGGTGAAAATGACACAATGGCGGATGAAAATGTCCGACAAGTCATGGCACACGAAATTAATCAACCCGAAAACCGTGGATATGCCGATAACGGTTGCACCGAATTTAAGCAAGCCGCCGCCAGATTCATGGAACGGAATTTCAACGTCAAACTTGATCCGATCTCTCAAATTAATCACGCCATCGGTTCAAAACCTGCCCTCGCAATGCTACCCTACGTCTTCATTAACCCCAATGACGTAACTTTATTAACCGTACCAGGGTATCCCGTCGCCGGTACTCACACCAAATACTGCGGCGGTTCCGTCTATCAATTACCGCTCACTCCTGAAAATAACTTTTTTCCGGATTTCAACTCCATCCCGGAAAATATTTTCAATAAAACAAAATTACTCGTACTAAATTATCCCAATAGCCCAACAGGTCAAATCGCAACAATCGAATTTTATGAAAATGTCATCAATCTGGCAAAAAAATATAAGTTTGTCGTCGTTCAAGACGCTGCTCATCTCATGTTGACTTATCGCAACAAACCTCTTAGTTTTTTACAAGTTCCCGGTGCGCAAGAAGTCGGAGTTGAAATTCATTCACTCTCAAAAGGTTGGAATATGATCGGTTGGCGAATCGCATGGGTTTGCGGCAATGAACGAATCGTTCAAGCGTTTGCCGACGTAAAAGATAATTGTGATAGCGGACAATTTCTCGCCATTCAAAAAGCAGCCATCGCCGCTCTCGATGATCCCAATATCCCAAATGAAACGAACAAAAAATATTACCGACGACTCGAAAAACTCGTCGCAACGCTCAGACCTTTCGGGTTTGAATGTGATCTTCCGGGCGGAACTTATTTTTTGTATGTCAAAGCCCCGCAAGGACTTGCCAATGGGACAAGATTCAACAACGCCGAAGAAGTTAGCCAATATCTTATTCGTGAACATTCCATCTGTACCGTTCCTTGGGATAACGCCGGACATTTTTTACGATTTTCCGTAACTTATACCGCCGAAGATGAAACCGCTGAAGATGAACTCATGTTTCAATTTTCAGAAAGACTTGGACAAATCACCTTTGAATTTTAAAAAACTATCGATAAACTTAAAAACCATCATTATTCAGTGGAATATTTGTTTTCGCAACGCGATTATCCGTATTTGTTAACGGCGGCGTTGAACACGCGATTGTACAACGACAAGGTCAACCCCGTTGTTAACAACCAAACAAAAATTCCACTGAAAACAGAAATTCCACTGAAAGATTACAAATAATCTTTTGCCGAAAATGAAATCCAAACGACCAAACCGTAACGAAATTCCGGCTGATAAAGTTCCATGTAATTATTGTCCGGGTAAATGTTGCCGATATTTCGCCCTCCCAATTGATACGCCGGAAAGCCGACGTGAATACGACTTCATACGCTGGTTTTTATTACACGAACAGGCGACAGTGTTTGTGGACGACCAAACCTGGTATTTGCTCGTCTATTCAAAATGTAAATTCCTGGACAACATCACCAATCTCTGCGGAATTTACGAAACAAGACCAAGAATTTGCCGTGATTACAGCAGTGATAAATGTGAATACGAAGACCATTACGTTTATGAACAATATTTCGAATTGCCGGAACAGGTTGAAGAATACGCCGACGCTGTTCTAGGTACACACAAAAAACTAGGCTTCCGATCAACTCCCTAAAAAGAACTCACAAGATAAAATCAACTTTAATCAACTGGGAATCTCTCATAATTTAGAATTTACCGAAAGTTAACGGCGCGGGCTTGCCCCGCGTTGTTAGGCTTAACCCCCAAACACGGGCTACACCCCCGTCGTTAACTATTAACTATTAATTAATAGGTTGAAAATAAAAAATTGAATTATTGGAGATGCCCAACTGAAATTGATTTCAACCGATTGATGTCGATTGAAAAATAAACACAGACGTTTGTACACGGAAAAAACACTATGTTTGATCGTCCGCTTTTTCTTTTATTTCTCTGGATCATTCCGTTACTCGCCCTTTTGATCCGTTACGCCCACAAAAAAAAGCGTCAGGCAGCAGAACGGTTTCTCAAATCGTCAATGCAAGAGCGTTTAATGCCTAGACGTGATCCGTTCCGAATTTTGTTTCGGTCAATCATTTTATTAACCGCACTCTCA
>JAIROD010000471.1 GCA_031257725.1 Planctomycetaceae bacterium
GCCGACTTGTCCCTGTTGACGGCTGGAAATTAAAGACCAACCGCGTACAACACAATAACAAACCAACCGGCGCAACCTTTCGGCGAAAGGTTGCCTACCTTCCTCGACTGAATAGTTACCCTTTTTTTAATAAGGTAATAAGGTTGATTGTAGGGAGTCCTTTGGGCTACTAAGGTTGTATTGTTTGAAAAATAAGGTGAAAATAAGGTTTGTATAAACTTGCTTTGAAAATTCCACTGATATATTACCAATGATCAATTGTCAACTACTGAAATCAGTATATTATCAATCAATCGCGTTGTTCCGATTTTGGCGGCAATCAGAATGACAACTTCAGAATCAATCGTTGTCAATTCGTATAACGTTTTAGGATGAGCGATGGCGATATAATCAATTTTTATATCAGGAGCGGTTTCGATTTTTGAACGAATTTTTTGCCGGATCGTTTCAACATCACGGATTTTTTCATCGATAATCATTTTTTCCGCAAGCGTCAGACTTTGCGATAATACAACAGTCTGAGAACGTTGCGTTTCCGTAAGATAACGGTTTCGGCTGCTCATTGCCAAGCCGTCCGGTTCACGAACGGTCGGGCAAACAACTATCTCAACCGGAATATTCAAATCCATAACCATCTTTCGGATAACACAAACTTGTTGAAAATCTTTTTGTCCGAAAAAAGCAAGGTCTGCTTCGGAGGCGAGAAAGAGTTTCAGCACCACCGTTGTAACACCGTCAAAATGAGTTGGACGAAATACTCCTTCAAATGGTTGTGTTACGCCGCCGATATGAACCGACGCATCAAATCCCGCCGGATACATCTCCGTTATCTCAGGAACAAAAACTTCCGGCGAACCCGCCGTTTGCAAAAGCCGTAAATCATTTTCTAAAGGTCTTGGATATTGATGAAAATCTTCGTGAACTCCAAACTGAGCCGGATTGACAAAAATGGAAACAAGCGTTGCTTCACAACATTGGTTTGCGGCTTGGACAAGACTCAAATGTCCCTCATGCAATGCACCCATTGTCGGCACCAACCCAATTCGTTTTTGAGCGTTATGCTGCCGCCGTGACCAACAACGTAATTCCTTTATCGTTCTTATCATGATATACTTAGTAGTGGAAAGTTGATCGTGGAAAGTTGATCGTGGAAAGTGAATTGTGGAGAGTGAATTGTGGAAAATGAATAGATTAACGGCGGAGTTCACCCCGCACGATTTCGTGAAAAATTATGAATAATTCAGCAAAAAGGTGGAAAACGGTGGAAATTAAAAGTCAATCGCTTGCGACTATCAGCAGTTGATTATCAACTCTCCACTGAAATTATATCTTTAAATCCGCAATCAACAAGGAGAAAACATCTTGTTCTCCGAAGTTGTCAAACAGGAAAGATGTCTAATTGAGGAATAATAATGGACTTACAACTCGAAAATATCAGTGTTATTCGTGAAAAACGGCAGATTCTCAAGGATATCTCGTTTATGGTTCGGCAAAATGAATTTGTCGGGATTCTTGGTCCGAGCGGTTGCGGGAAAAGCACCTTGATTGAAATCTTATCACTAACAGGTTTGCCGTCTTCCGGTCGGATACTTTTTGGCGGCGGTCTGGATATTGCCGAACACATGGAGAACTACAAAAAGTCGTTTCGCTACGTTCCACAGTACGACGCTTTATATTCGACATTGACGATTCGTGAAAACGTTTGGTATGCCGCAAGACTTTTGCTGCCGGAAAGTTCGGCTCAAGATATTTCGGATCACATCAATCTGGCATTACTCCGTGTCGGGTTGAAAGAACATCAGGGCAAACAAATGTTCAAACTTAGCGGCGGTCAACGTAAACGTGTGAGTATTGCAATGGCGTTGCTTGGACATCCGCGACTTCTCATTCTCGACGAACCGGCTTCCGGGCTTGACCCCGCAATGGAACGCAAACTGATGCAACTGCTCAAAGGAATTGCAGAATCGGGAACAACCGTTCTTTGTTCCACTCATGTTATGGAAAACATCAAACTTTTTGATAAAGTCGCGGTTATCGACAAAATCAAACTTGTCGGTCAGGAAACGGAATGCGGAAAATTGCTTGATTTTCTTCCGACAGAACAGTTGCTCAAAAAAATGGATGAAAAAAATGAAGATTACGGGAAATTTTTTGAAAAACTCGAAGCGGATCCCGACATCTATTATTGGAACACAACATCCGAGTCTTCCGAATGGAAAAATCCAATCGGATATGTTGGGACGAATTTTTTGGAAACGCTTCGTCCGGTTGGTTCTGTTCTGATTCCGTTTTTTAATTTTCTGTTTCGTTCCGTATTTTATTTCGCATTTCACTTTCTATTTCGTTTTGCAGACAATATTTTGATTCGTTTTCCGGCGATGCGTCAAACGTTTGACATTTTTGAACGAAGTCTGCGTATTTTCCTGAAAGACCGTTTTTTGCTGATTTCAACGTTGTTTCTTCCGCTTATTCTCGGTTTTCTGATTGCTCTGAGTCAGCAGAACGAAAGCAATATTTATCCTTTATTGTTTTTTGCTATTATTGTTTCGCTTTGGTTTGGAATGAACAATTCGGTTCGGGGTATTGTTAGTGAACGAAAATGGTATATTCAGGAACATTTATCCGGTCTTGGTATGAACAATTTTTTGTTCGGAAAAGCGTTGTTTTATTTTCTGTTGGGTTTTGTTCAGATTTGTTTACTTGGGCAAACGATTTATTGGTGTTGCCGATTTTTTTGTCTTGACGCGTTGAACGATGAAATGATATTGTTAGACGGTTTAATGTTACCCGGAGTTTTGTTTGGTTGTTACGGTTCCGGAGTGGGACTTGGACTGGTGATTTCATGTCTCGCATCAACAGAAAGTGTTGCTGTGGCGTTGGTTCCGTTGTTTATCATGCCCCAAATTTTACTGAGTACGGTTGCCGCCGGTAATTCCGCCGATTCTTTGGATTCAACGGAACGGATTCATCCGGTGATGTTGATCATGATGACGGAAACAACTAAAATGACTAAAATGATTGAAACGGAAACGCCGGAAATAACAGAATCACTGCCGCCAGACTGGGAACTCAAACCAACAATTGAAGTATTCCGTTGGGCATCATTCTTTTGTTATTCACGTCCGGCGTTGATGATGCTTGAACTCAAAATTCGTGAATATCCCAATCAAACAGTACACTACGGAGAACAAATTCATTTCCTTAGTCTTGCAACAATAACATGGTTTATATTCTGGCTGACTTTCCGTTTCCAACAAAAACGATGGCAAACCGCTCGTCAATAATATACAATAATAAACAATAATAGACATAACGTTCTGTTTTAATATTTTTGTTTGGTCGTTAATTAGCGCGGGGTAAACCCCGCCGTTAACTAGCGCGGGGTGAACCCCGCCGTTAACAATCGTGGGATAAACTCCGCCGTTAACAATGGCGAATAACCGCATGTTGCGAAAACAAATATTCCACTGAATAATTACAAAAAATTAAAATAAAAATAGACCGTTCTATTGTTTATTATTTTTACTGTAACATAAAAATTTAACCCATTTTGATTACCATGATCCAAAACATTTTTTTCTTTTTAACAATTATTGCTTCAACAATTTTTGTTGCGGCAATTTTTGCAGCTCAACAAGAAGATTTCAAGGCAGTTGCGATTAATGAAGTTATTCGCGACATGAGTAAGGACATTTTTTCGTCATCCGATCCGGTGGTGATTAAAAAGTATTTACCTGAAGGCGGTGCGCCGGCGAGCATGTCTTCTTTTGTACTTTTTGGCGGTGACGATGTTGTGCTGGTTGATGCCGGACTTGGCGGAGCCAATTGGATTAACAAACTCACTGATCTTGGCGTCAAACCGGAAAAAATCAAGTTGATTTTACTAACTCACATGCACAACGATCACATTGGCGGTTTACTGAACGGTAATACCCGACGTTTTCCCAATGCGGTTGTATTGAGTGCTAAATTAGAACACGATTACTGGCTTCCGAAAAATGCTAAAGCCCGAACCGCCCAACTCGAAAAAATCAAAACGGCATACGGTAACGATTTTTCAAAAACGTTTGAATTTGACGAACAGGTTTTTGCCAATGCTTCGATGAAGATCACCGCTCTTGATGCGGTTGGTCATACGCCGGGTCATACGGCATTTTTGGTTGAATCCTCTAAAAGCCGGCTATTGATTGTCGGTGATTTGCTCCATGCGGCGGCGTTACAATTTCCGGTTCCTGATATTTGTTCCAGTTATGATATGGAACCAAAAAACACGGTTGCGTCACGAAAACGCATTCTGGATTTTGCCGTCAAACAAAATATTCCGATTGGCGGAATGCACTTTCCCGCTCCCAATATCGGTACGGTAAAAAGCAATGGTCAAGGCGGTTACGAATTTGTACCCGTCAAATAATAGGGAATCTCTCCTCATTCAGAATTTACCGAAAGTTAACAGCGAGTGCTTGCCCCGCGTTGTTCGACTGAACCCTAAAACACAGGGTAAACCCCGTCGTTAACTATTAACTATTAATTAATAAGTTTAAAATAAAAAATTGGTAATATATCAGTGGAATATTTTTTTTAACAATTCAGTCGTTTCCTCCGAATGACCACCCCTAGCCCCTCCGAAGGAGGGGAATCATTCCCCTCCTTCGGAGGGGCTAGGGGTGGTAAAAAATAAACTTCAATCTCCGAAAAATTCCACT
>JAIROD010000503.1 GCA_031257725.1 Planctomycetaceae bacterium
GGGTAAGAGAGATGGAAAAACGGAAGGATAACGATTGACTCCGTAGCGGACAAGACCACTTTCGACACCTTAGCGGAAAACATGACCGCTACCTCGACCCCTAATCAGAAAACGCTCCCGATGGTACATCGAATACGGCTGTTATTGCTGAAGCACATATTACCGAAGAAGAAATTGCACGGGCAACATTTTGGACAAACGGATACGGTCATTTTGCTGTTTCCCACGCCTTACCGTATGCCGGAACATTCTTTCATCATCGCCGCTCGATCTGTAAAGCCGGAATGCCGACAACTTTCGGCAGTCAAGACACGCTTTGTCGCCGAAGTGTCGGAGCCTATCATGCCAACGGTTTAAATATCGGATTAGCCGACGGTTCTGTTCGATTTTTGTCACAAACAACGGATCCATCGAATATCTGGGTTCGTCTTGCATCCATCGCTGACGGCGATACTGTTACTTTACCCTAATCATTTAAAACGAAAGGAAAATAAAGATGAAAAAGTCAAATCCCACTTCAATTTTGCAGAATATAATCATGAAACACCTCTATTTACTCACGACAATTGTTGTACTATTTTTATGCGGTTGCAGTACAAAGTTACCAATCGTTCCTGTTTCAGGAACCGTAACATTGGATGGCAAACCGCTTGAAGGTTTTCAGGTATTTTTTCAACCGATTCACAGCGAAGCATCGCAAACGATGTTAACTGCATCCGGCTTGACAGATAAACAAGGAAAATTTATCTTAAAAACAGTTGAGGAAAATCCTCGTAACGGTGTTTCGGTCGGCGAATACCGTGTTATAATCGGTTGGGTTGATCCTAACAGTATGTCGCTTGGCGACAGCGAACCGCAACGTCAACCGCCTGTCAATATTCCGACGAATGTACAAACTGAAGGTATTTTGTTTACTGTTCCGCCCAAAGGAACACAAACCGCAGATTTTCATTTAACTAACCCCAATTAATACAAAATCAAAAAACAATGTTACATTATAAATCCTATCAACAATTAAGCCGTCGGGCGTTTCTTTATCAGGGAACACTTATTTTTAGTACGGCTGTTATTTCACCGTTTTGTCTTCAAGCCGATGTTTTAGAAACGAAAAAAACGGTTCTTCGAATCGGTTTATTGACGGATATTCATTACGCCGACAAAGAACATGCCGGAAGCAGGTATTACCGTGAATCGGTAAGCAAAATCGCCACCGCCAACGACGAATTGAGAAAACAAAAACTTGATTTTCTTGTCGAACTTGGTGATTTGATTGATACCGTTAAAGAGCCGGAAACAGATAAAAAACATCTCAAAACCATCAACTCTGAATTACAAAAGATTTCCGACAAACGGTATTACATTCTTGGTAACCACTGTGTTGAAACACTGACGAAAGACGAATTTCTCAGTGAAATAGGTCAGGAAAAATCATTTTTTTCTTTTGACAGAAATGGTTATCATTTTATTGTGCTGGATGCCTGTTTCAGACAAGACGGTACATCTTACGGGCGTAACAACGCCCATTGGACGGATACGAAAATTCCCGACTTGGAACTTGAATGGCTTCAAGCCGATTTATCAATAACAAAATTTCCGGTTATTGTTTTTTTGCATCAACGCTTGGATGTTGAGAATCAAAAGTCGATTGCAGTCAAAAACGCGGATCAAGTTCGAAAATTGTTGGAAGAATCTGGTCAAGTCCGGCTTGTGTTACAGGGACATGAACACGGCGGCGGTTACAAGGAGATTGCCGGAATTCCTTATTGCACACTTTCCGCTGTTATTGAAGGTTCCGGTCTAAAGAACAATTCTTTTTCATTTTTAGAAATCATTGAAGACGGCGATTGGCTGTTACACGGTTTTTTCAAGCAAAAAAGCCGAAAAATTTAAGATTTGGAGCTATTCAGTTGCCCAGTACGGATTTATTGGGGTTGAGAAACTGAATAATTACAATAATTATTTAAACCGTCCGCTATAAGTTTGCGGAAGACAGAAAATCATTGTAATTATTCCGTAGCGATTCTATTGTTTACTGTACTTTCCAAAAAATTTAATCAAAATTCCTTAAAAATCCCATGTTTTTTTCAATTTTACCAAATGATAATCATTTTGGACGTGTACAAAAATATAATTAAATATATTTTATTCAAAAAAACCTTAAAAACCAAGGGACCGGTCGTGATGGAACGTCATAAAAAGATATTCGGGACAAAAATGGAGACATTATCGGCGGACATGGGTTTGGGGAGCGTTTTTTGTGTTTTGGGCAAAAGATATTTTCCTGTAATCTGTCAGTGGATTTTCATTTCGGGTAAAATCGTTTGTAGTTTTTATAAAACAGGAACGCGGGTATCTTGCCTGTATGAGTTGACGGTGTTGACGGTATCCGATGCGGGCGAGACTCACACGTTCCTCAATTCCACTGATATATTACATTTTCCGTATCTATTCACTCGATTGGATGTTTTACATTTTGCGATTGATTTATTCCAACGAACACCCCCTTTAGGGGTTCAACGTGAATAACCGCCGCCAGTTAGTAGATACTGAACCGGCGGTAACGGATGCCCAACCACCTCAACCCCTTTAGGGGTTGTCCCAAAGCGGCATTTGATCGATATTTTTTAGTGCAACCCCTAAAGGGGTTGAGTTTAGGGGTGGTACTTTGCCGCCGGTTCGGTATTTACTGAAACTGGCGGCGGTTATTCACATAAAACGCCTACGGCGTTAAATCAAACCAATGTGTAACATGAGCTGATAATACACTCTACTGAATAGATACAAAATAGACAGTTACGTCTGTCGGCGATGAATTGACGTACACCAAACATTCCCGCACAAAAACCGACAACTGAAATCCTATCAGTATCAATAGGATACGTATCAATTAGATTATCAACAATCTCTTCAGTATAAGCCAACGGCGTGTCGCCAATATCCAACGGGTTATCACGATCCGTTGTCCAAAAAACATGACGAGACGGACATTGCGTCGCCAACAGAAAAAAGTCTTTTTGATTCTCGCCTGTAAGTAAATGTAAAATGTGTTGAATGTGAGCAAGTTGACGTTGATTATCATCGCCTTTTTCACCGCCGCCGTGAAACCAAATAATTAACGGATACTTTGGGTCTCCAAGATATATTCCCGCTTTTTGCGCCGCAACATAATTCGGCGGCATTCTTAACCGAAACCGAATTAAATCGTTACGGTATTCTCCGCCGGTATATCGGTAACCAAGAGCATCGAAAAGACACGTTACATGTCTTGACGCAAGATAACCGTTTGCAAGAATATCTTTCTTGGAATCGGCTCCCATGATCTCGTCAATTTCCATTTGCGATAACGCTTCCGGTTTCGCCGGTTCAAGTAACTCAAACTGCGCAAAAGCCGGAAATACCATAACACAAAACAATACAATACCTAAACCACGCATTAACCAATTCCTCCTCTTTAATTGTTTATTGACCGCCAACACTCTGTTACTGTCTATGTTTATTCTACAATAGGTTCTAATTGAGGTTCTTCAACTGGTTCTAATTGAAGTTCTTCAACAACCGGTTCCGGTAACAATCCATGTTTCCGCAGATTATAAAGATCAAGAACAACCGTTGATTTAACTGTTGGATCAAATCTATTATTTTGCGGATAATTAATCCACTCATTGTTTGTGAACCGATTCATCGCAATATCACGCAAAGAACGTTGAGAATCAACCGCATCAGAATAAGGATAATTTGCGTTTTGCCATTTCAAATTTAAACTTTCCAACGAAGGTTGAATATAATGCGCACAAAATGCAACACTATAAGATTCAACAGGATTCACAAAATTGGTTGGCAGATTTTCAGCATTAACCAACGCTTTATCACCCATCGGATGATGTGAATGCCAGTAAGTCGAATGCTTAATAGAACCAATCGACTTCATGTAATTCTTATTCATCAAATAACTCTGACACGTTTCAATTACACTCGGCGGCGTAAAAATAGGAATATCACTGCTATTACCGCTACCGAACATCATCCCGTTTAACATAACTCCGGTAATCTCGTCGGGATTAAACTGTTCTAAAAACAAAGGCAATGTACCATGTATTTTAGGAACAAAAAAATCGTCAACATCCAAACAGATCATCCATTCATACGGATTCAATTCCCGCAACACTTGCAGTTGTTTCAAAATTAAATCATAAAACGGACGCTGCCGCTTACTATAATGTAAATTAACCGTGTTCGGAAATAATTCACCGGCATAATAAAGTGTTACCCGTTTATCCGTAATATACGGTTCCAGTAACCGCTCCGATAATCGCCTCTCTATATCAGAACTCACATCCTGACATAAATAAAAATGATCAACACCAATCAAAAAATGATAATCAAGCCATTCAACCAATTGCCGTTGAATACTTTTAAATAAAGAAACAGCACAAACCCGTGTACTCATACTATTGATAATGGTTAATTGCTAAACTAAAAAAGTATGTTCCCGTGCCGAATGTTTTCGACAATCAACATTAGGGCATCTCTAAAAATTCCCCCCTTGCGTGGACCTTTTCAAGATTTTTTTGTTGCAATAATGTTTGTTTTGTCCTGTTTTCCATTTTTCCTTTCGTTTCCTTTTATACTTTTCTCACTTTAAAATTTGGTTTTTGTTTTTTGAAATGATCACGGAATATGCTTATTTTTAAGGATGAAACGCATCATGCGTATGTTTCAAAAACCGAAAATTAAAGTGTAATGAGTATAATGTTCATTTTAATGTTCATTCCCATGTCCCACCCCTCATTTTTTGATTGTGAATATCAGCTCGACAAGATTAACCCAATTAACGACTTTCTCTGTCGTCTCGAGGAGTTGATGGATTGGTCTGTTTTTCTCGACTTACTGAATCAGGTTCGTGCCTCCGAGAAAAAAGTCTTCGGCGGGGCGTCCGGCGTTTGATGTTCTTCTGATGTTCAAAATTCTTATTGGGCATCTCTAATAATTCAATTTTTTATTTTCTGCCTATTAATTAATAGTTAACGACGGGGGGTACCCCGTGTTTTAGCGGAAGTTCCTTTTTAGCGGGACAAGACTTTCCTCCGTAACCTATTATTATATTTTGAGTTATGTCATTTTTTGTTTTTTTGTTTTTTTGTTTGCCGGCTACATTTTTTAGTTTTGTTTTGGTATTGGCCTTGTTTTTTAGTTTTGTGGGAAAGATTTCCGGAATTGGGATGTTGGCCAGCGTAAAGAGTTGTTCGATCTCTTTTTGAGGTTTAGGAACATAAAGAGCCGGTATGTTGGCGTCCAGTTGAACCTGAACGGTACACCGTGTTTCCAGCAACT
>JAIROD010000484.1 GCA_031257725.1 Planctomycetaceae bacterium
AAGGTAATAAGGTTGGTTTTTTATTATGTTCATGCTACTAAGGTTGTTTAGTTAAGAAAATAAGGTGGAAATAAGGTTTGTATAAACTTGCTTTGCAAATTCCACTGAAATATTACAAAAAAAAATATTTCACTGATATATTACGAAAATTTCCAATTAACTTTTTACTTGAAATGGAGAATCATTTATGAAACCTAATTTACCATCAGAAAGTGTTTTAATCGAGGAGGCAATGGACCTCTTGCTAGAACATTTGGGCGCATTAAACACAGAACGTTTTATCAACAGTATCCTCAAAGATCAATTCGATTATACCGAATGGCGGCGCAATTTGTGGAACGATAAAACGGCTGAAGAAATTCATCAAGAAGCGTCCGAGTTTTTTGAGAAAAGGCATCCGCGCCCTAACAATCAATAACCTATAATTGCTACTAATAAAAGTGACCGCAAAAATCCATTACTACGACATCGGCGATTATCTTGTACGATAATCAAAAATTTTGGTTCTGACCGTATTCTGAAACAACTCGGTAATTTTTTCTTTGGCATCGGTTTGGTTTTGTTTCAAGGTGATATTTTCTTCCGGCGTATTGTTATAAGTTACCAAAGCCGGTTTTTCCTCATGACGGGAAAAGAAATTATTTTCTACGAGATTTTTTCCGGCACGATGGAACCGAAGAGGCGGCTGGAAAGTGTCAACAATAAGATTGAAGTCAATCGTAAAATCCGTCGTGCCTTCATCAAGAAACATGCCATTACTCTCGGCACGTCCGGCATTACACGGAATATCATGAATGTTGTTAAACGCAAGACGCGAACCGGGTTGACGACCAAGTGTGTAAATCGCACCGCCATCCGAAAGCAGAAGCATACTGTGATGTAAATGACAGCCAAGAACCATATTTTCTTTTGCCGTTGTCGGCTTGTCATTCCACGACCACCCCACCGAAACTCCCGTATAAGGCGTTTCAAAAACCTCACAACGATCAACCGTCGAATTTTCCGTCAAACCAATCCAAATTCCCACCGCTCCATAAAGTGTTTGCGCCGGTTTGGTAATTTTACTGAAAGAAATAACATTACATTTTGCCGTGTGCTTTTCGTCATGCGTTCCGAACATCACCGCGTTTGCCCCAATATTTTCAAACACACATTTGAGAATCAAATTCGCGTAACACGCTTTGCCGATCCAAAGTCCGTTTTCGCCAAGATGTCGGAAGGTACACTCATCCATCGTACAATTCGACACAAAATCCCATTGAATCGCCGCCGGCACCGCATTGACCCAATGATAATCAAACATCTTTCCCGCATCATTCGGAGTGTTGCGCCGAATAGGTTCGCAAAAAGCAGCGGCTTGTCTGCCCCAATACGTTTTCTCCGACTTCTCATTAAAAGCCGTGTACTCAAATTTCAGATTACAAAAATGCAAATTCGTAACATGCCGCGTCTCCGTTCCTTCCACAACAATCAATTGCGACGCAACCGGAGCAATCACATTAATATTGTCCGCCGTTTCGCCTTCTTTGAGTTTGTAATAAAGTTTTCCTTCTTTCCGATCCAAAAACCACTCGCCCGCAACATCAAGATAGGCTTGGGAATTTTCGAGAAAATAACGGGCGTGAGGTTCAAAACCGTCAATGTTCCAAAAATGAAGATCACCGCCGATTTGTAACGGTACGGTCAATTTGTTTTTTTCCGCGTCAATTGATTGAACCGGAGTTCGCGTTACTGACCAATCGTGCAAAAAAACAAGTTCCACCTGATCAATATCCTCAACCGGTTTTAATTCCTCCGGTTTGAAAAAGAAATGAGTCCGCCGGTCTTCACCGGTTTTATCGACACGCAAAAAACCAGAGTTTGGAAATCTTGCCCGAACTGCACGGACTTCATTGACATAAAGATCACGAAATGTCCACTTACCGGCTTTAACTTCTGGAAGGTCGGCAACAACACAACCGTCATTGTTTCCGGCGGGAACAAATCCTGAAATACGTTTTCCGCCGCTAATCACCGCGTTGTGTCCTTCGTAAAACACCTGATGATAGGCTTTATCAATTGTTCCGCCGTCTTCCGGTGTAAATCGTAACGGTTCCGTCAACCAATAAGTTCCGGCAAGCAGATGAACTTCTTTATCGCCTTCTTTTTCGGTTTTGGTGTTACGAAGAGCCGCCTGCGCTTTGGCGATTGTTTGAAACGGTTTTTCTTTTGTTCCGGGATCGGCATCATTCCCTTCCGGCGAAACATAAAAACTCAAAACAATATTCGTATTCATCTCTTTTTCCGTTTCATCAGCAAAAACAGTTTGCGGGGAAATGACTAAAAGTAACAGAACAAACAACAATAAACTTAGCATCCAACTTTTCATAACATAATCCTTTCTGAAAAAACAAACGATCATCTCTCAAACTTGAATTGATTCGTCATCTCATGAATGACCAATCAGGCAATAGGGAATTTCTGAAAACAATAATATATCAGCAGAATAATTTATTTGCAATATTTCAGTGGAATTTTTAGGAGATTGAAGTTTATTTTTTACCCCCCCTAGCCCCTCCTTCGGAGGGGTAGGGGGGGGCATTCGGAGGAAACGACTGAATAGTTAAAAAAATATTTCACTGATATATTACGTTTATTGTTCTGTCCCGTAGGGACAACATATTGGTAGCAAGCGAAATCAAGCAAAAACACTCGTCCCGTAGGGACGAAATGTTGGCGGAACA
>JAIROD010000614.1 GCA_031257725.1 Planctomycetaceae bacterium
AACTCCAAACACCATAAAAGGTTACGAAACAAGCAACTTTCCAAATCCCTCTGAAATTCACGATGAACAATGAAAAAAAACGCTTATACGCCAAGGGGTTGCCTACCTCTTGTTTATTGGTCTGGTGATAAATAAAAGAATCGGGCATCTCTAATAATTCAATTTTTTATTTTCAACCCATTAATTAATAAATTAATCGTTAACGACGGGTTTTACCCCGTGTTTTAGGGTTAAGTTGAACAACGCGGGGCAAGCCCACGCCGTTAACTTTCGGTAAATTCTGAATTATTAGAGGTTCCCAATCGCTACTGAATAGTTACAAATGCTCTTTACCGGAATTGAAAAAAAAGGTATAGTCCGACCTGGTGAATGATCATTTTTCGGCAAAGGTAATTTAATTAATGGACTGGTACCAATACATTGACACATCACGAGTTTTGGTGTTTACTCTTGTTTTGACACGGATAAGCGGGATCGTGATGATGTCGCCAGTGATTGGCGGTTCCGATATACCGGTTCAGGTTCGTGCGTTGTTCGCCTTCACTCTGACACTGTTAATCATGCCGTCACAATGGTTTGTAACTATTGCCGAACCGCCCAATCTGACAGCGTATGCGATTTTAATTGCGGCAGAGCTTGGAATCGGACTTTCGTTGGGGTTGGGGTTGACTCTGTTTTTTACGGGGGCTGCGATGGCAGGAGAATTGATCGGTCAAATCGGCGGCTTGACCGCATCGCAAATTTTTGACCCCATTTCCGGTGACCAAACACCGTTGCTGTCCCGTTTGTTCCAATATTTAGCGGTAACTGTTTTTGCCGCAGTCGGCGGTTTACACATTTTGGTCACATCTCTTTTGGATACTTTTCAAACCTTACCGCCGGGTGAAGCCGCGTTTCAACCGACAATTGCCTATTCATTAGTTACCATACTAGGACTCAGTTTCAACTTATCAATTCGTATTGCCGCACCGGTGATTGTTGCGGTTTTGATTGCCATGCTTGTGATGGGGCTTTTGGGAAAAACATTGCCGCAACTCAATTTGATGGCGGTTGGATTTGGTATTAACAGTGTGATCATGTTTGCGGTGATGGCACTTTCACTCGGAGCGGGGATCTGGTGTTTTCAAGAACGAATCGACGATGTTTTTCAACTGCTTTTCAAAGGACTCCACGACTATCAAGGTAACTAAGGACAATGGAGACAATAGGGCATCTCTCATCATTCCATTTTTTATTTTCTGCCTATTAATTAATAAATTAATAGTTCACGACGGAGGGTACCCCGTGTTTTAGGGTTAAGTCGAACAACGCGGGGCAAGCCCACGCCGTTAACGTTCGGTAAATGCTGAATGAGGAGAGATTCCCATTACAAATAGACAAGGGAGTATTTGTTGTTTGGCGGCGATTCTTGCGGTTAACCACACCCGAACAACAAACGCTCCCAATAGGCAGGCTGGCAATGCCCGCCTTAATATTTTGTTTATTCCTGTTCCTCCTGCGTTTCGGGAATTTCAATACTCACAGGAATGGGAACAACTAGAGAATAGACAATAGTCGGAATTGTTGCACTGTTATCAGACCATGCAACAAGGGATTGACCGAATGATTGTTTTCGGATAGCAATCGTAATTCGTATTGCCGTTGGCAACATTTGACGTTCATCCATGTCCCAATATTCAACCCAGTCGCCGGTTGAACCTTCCTGACCGGCAGTCGGATCAAAGTACGCAAACTCAATCCATTCCACCTCCGGCGCCAACGGTTCATCATACTGTTCATATTCCGTTGCCTGTCCTTCATTGACCGCGTATTGTGTTGCAAACCGATCAAGTTGACGACGGAAAAGACCATACCGAATGGCTGTCGGATCAAGTGAACGCCCCAGAGAACCAATAAGTTGATCAGGTTGGTATCGCGGATCATCCGTTCCGGTCATTTGTCCGGTTTCTTGACCAAGATAATAAAGAATTGTTTTGGATGGACTCAAACGGTCGGTAATACTTAAATTCCGCGTTTGCCGCGATCCATACATTTCACCTCGCGGCAATAAAGTCGTGTCAATCTGTATCCATTCCGTATCTCCGTAAATGCCCGGCATCGTTCCATAAATTTCCGTTTCCTCCGATTGTGATTGTTCAGAAGATTCCGCTTCACTATCGGAAGTTGCGGTATTGCTGAAGTCGGACACACTTAACTCGGTGGAAAGACCAAAAAGCGAGGTGAGAGAATCCGTATCAACTTCAAGTTGTTCTTCCCGAACCGCAACAATCACAGAACGAATATCACGTGAAATCTTTTCCAGTACCGCACGCGCCAGTTGCGATTCTTCAACCTCCGTCCGATTCACCACCATCTGTCGCAGATAAAGATCAATCGCCAGCGTAACGAACATCAAAATGACCGTCATCAACGCAAGTGCAATCAATACTTCAAACAACGTATAAGCACGGAACATAAAATTGAGGGTGTTAATCGATTTCAGTTTCTACTACCAACATTTCGTCCCTAACGGGACGATTTTTTTTTAATTAACATTGTTTTCTACCAAGATGTTGTCCCTAACGGGGCAGAAAACGGTGCTGTTCACCGCTACCGAATAGTTATTAAAGTTTAACACACTCGCTTTCAAGTTTAAAGTACGTACTTCAAAGGTAACTATTCAGTCGCCCTGATTTTTTTGGTCTTGCTTTTTTTTTATGAGATTGTTATTGTCCCGTTATGAATCGATCAGATTTTGGTGACATTTCGGATTCTGAGTTGATCGAGC
>JAIROD010000487.1 GCA_031257725.1 Planctomycetaceae bacterium
TTCACAACATTTTCACTTTTTCTAGGCGCACTTGCAGCGGCGGCAATTCCGGTGCTGTTACATCTTTTAATGCGCGGTAAACCGAAACGGATTGAGTTTCCTGCGCTCATGTTTGTCCGTAAACATTTGGAAATTTACCGCAGACATTATCGTATCAAACATATTCTATTGCTTTTTCTTCGGATTTTTATACTTATCTTGTTTGGGTTGGCGTTGGCACGTCCTATCCTTAAACTTGCCGACTGGCTCCCGGATATAAATGTTGCACAAAATCAAAACAACAAACGGAGTTTTGTTAGTTCCTTAGCCGCTTCAATCGGCAGTCAGGATGCGCCCATTGCCGCGGCGTTGGTGATTGATTCCTCGCTTCGGATGGAATATGTTGCGGAAAATCAATCGCGGTTTGAAGCGGCGAAAGATTTTTCACGTTGGATTCTCAAACAACTCCCGCAAGGCAGCAGTATTGCCGTTCTTTCTTCAGATCGGGAGACGGCAGTTTTTCAGGTTGATCAGCTTGCCGCCGAAGAAAAAATCGACCGGCTTCCCATAACACCGTTGGAACGTCCCATCGCCGAAGCGGTTCACGATGCTCTTATCCTACTCAATGAAAGCGAATTTGAGCAACGGGAATTGTATGTCATTTCCGATCTTTCACAACCGGCATGGCAAAGCGATTCCGCCAATTCGTTGCAAAATCTAATCGGTAACATGAAACGGAAAGGCGGTCTTCTGAGCGGGACAAGCAAGGAATTAGGACTTTTCGTTATTGATGTTTCGGCGGAACAACCGGTTAATTCTTCAATCAATCGATTTACATTGGCGACGGAGGTGATTACGGCACAAACTCCGGTTCGGGTTGATTTGGAACTGTCCCACTTCGGCACGGCACGGAAAAAAACTGTTGAACTTTTGTTACATGATAAAGAAAAACCGGACCAGGAAACTGTTCGCGGTACGAAGTCGGTTGACTTTTCGGATGGCGGATCACGTCAACATCTTTCCTTTTTACTTTCCGGTTTTGAAGCGGGAACATATCAAGGTCAGTTTCGTTTTACTGTTACCGACGCTTTATCTGTTGACGATCAGGCGTGGTTTACGATTCACGTCCAATCGCCTTGGAAAATTCTTTTGGCAGCGCAACCGCCGGTTCGTGATTCTTCGTTATATTTACGGCAGGCGTTGGAAACAGTTCCATTTGTTGTTGAAACGATTTCACTTTCAGACATTTCCGGTCTGACGGCAACAGAATTGAATCAATACAACAGCGTCATTCTGTTGGATCCGTCGCCGTTGGAACCGGTTGTTTGGAAAAAATTAGCCGATTATGTAACATCCGGTCATGGACTTGGTCTTTTTCTCGGTCAACATGCCGATTCGTTGGAATCGTTCAACACCCCTTCTGCAACAGAAATAATCGGAGCAAAACTTGTTCGTCAAGCGCGTGATCCTAACGGTGAGACGTGGATTGTTCCCGACAACGGTGTTTCGCCGATTTTTTCCGTGTTCAAACCGTTTGGTTCTTTGGACACTTTTCCTTGGAATGCTCAACCGGTTTTCCGATATTGGGAGTTGAGTGATTTTTCGCCGCGTGCAGAGGTTGCGGCTTCATTTTCCGATGGACGTGCCGCGATTCTGACACAACTATTCGGACGCGGACGCACGGTAACGGTTACAACTCCTGTTTCGGAAATATCCGAACAACCTTGGAATTTACTCACACGCGGAGAAGCGTCGTGGATGTTTGTTCTTCTGGCGGAGGGCATTGCCAAATATCTGACCAGAATTAGTGAACAGAAATATAATTTCATTGCGGGTGAACCGGTTGTCCTAAGCCCTAACCTGGAGATGTTACCGGCGACCTGTTTACTGCGAATACCGTCTGGTAAATCAATTCGGTTAACGCCGGATCAGGTTCGGCGTGAAATTACTGTTTCATCAACAACGGAATCAGGAAATTACCGGCTTCGTTCCGGCGGTTCCCAAGAATCGCTTGATACGGGATTCAGTGTTAATTATCCGGCAGACGCAACCGATCTTCAAAAAATCGGCAAAACGAAACTGGATCAGATTCTTGGTGAAGGAAATTATCGTTTTGCCAAAACTCCGCAGGAAGTGGAACTTGGTATTGCCCGTCGTCGAATCGGACAAGAATTATATGCTGTTATTATGCTGGTGCTTGCGTTTTTATTTGCGGGAGAATATATTCTTTCCAATCGTTTTTTCACGCCAAAAACATAAACCAAAAGACTGGGAGCGTTTGTCGTTTTGGGGCGATGTTCTCCCCACTCCCGTTAGAGGTTGCCGATCAATCCTTCGCCCTGAAAGGGCAATACATACCAGCCCGCCGCATCGTGGCGGGTTCGATTACCCAAAAAATCAACGCCCTGTAAGGGCAATTGATTCGTGGAGAGTTGATAGCGGAAAGTGTTGCAAGCGGGTCTTGAACTGTGATTTATTGTAATATATCAGTGAAATATTTTTTTTTAACTATTCAGTCGTTTCCTCCGAATGACCACCCCTAGCCCCTCCGAAGGAGGGGAATTATTCCCCTCCTTCGGAGGGGCTAGGGGTGGTCAAAAATAAACTTCAATCTCCGAAAAATTCCACTGATATATTACGAAAATCGTAATATTTCAGTCGAATTTGCGAAAACATCTTGTTATTGTTTCAACCTTATTTTCTAACAAAACAACCTTAGTAGCAAGCAAGTGAAATAATAGAAACTAACCTTATTACCTTATTGTTCTTCTTTATTTAATAAGGTAATAAGGTTGGTTCTTTGATGATTTTGTGCTACTAAGGTTGTTTTGTTAGGAAAATAAGGTTGAAAATAAAAGGTTTGTTGAAACAATTACCATACGGCGGGGCAAATTCCACTGGTAATTGTCTATTTTAATTTTCGTAAATTTGTTTACGAATGAAAATTACCTGGTAGGCAACCTTTCGCCG
>JAIROD010000680.1 GCA_031257725.1 Planctomycetaceae bacterium
CAGGAAGTATTACTGTTGCGCAAGGAGCCGATTCAACCGGTGTTTTGTCTTCCGCCAACGGCGCATCTGTTACCGCTGCCGCCGATATTGATGTTGCAATAGGAGCCGGTTCACAAGGAACACTCACTGCCGACGGCGGCGGTACAAACGCAACAATTACTGCAACCGATGGTCATTTGACTCTTGCCGAATCGGGATATGGAATCATGGAGGTGAAAGCAGGCGGTAAAGTCAATATTCGGGATGCCGGAACGGGTACGCCTAACGCCGGAAATGCTAATTTCGCAACAGCCATTTTGGGTTACGGAAAAGGAACGGTGAACGGTTTGGGGTCTGAATTGAATGTGGATCAACATCTTGTTGTCGGTAAAGCCGGAACCGGTTTGTTGTCCGTTGAAAATGAAGGAAATGTCAAGGTTCACGGTAATCATATTATTGCCGATGGAGAAAGTAACGGCAACTTATCGTTTGGACGCGACGTTGTAAGCGGTAACGGAAAATTAACGGTTGACGGGGATATGCTCGTTGGTAACAAAGGCAATGCCGGAGGACGTTACGATTATATCGGCGTGGAATATAACGGCGGCGGTCAGCATGATCCGGCAACATGGATTGGTTCAGACAATCTGACGGCAACACCGAAATTACCCGATGGACAACCCGATCCCAAGTGGAGCGGTTATGTTCCGATAAATTCGCCGGGACTTGCAATTGTCGAAGAAGGACGTGTCGAGGTTGCAAAAAATCTTTATGCCGGTGAAGAAGAAACCGGTTACGCTTATATTCTTCTTGATAATAAAGGCAAACCCGGTGATAACATTTTGAGTGTCGGCGAAAATTTTCTTGTTGCCGATAAAGGCGAGGCTTATCTCCGTATTGTCAACGGCAGTAAAGTGGAAGTCAAACAAGATATGATTGTTGGAAATCAGGGAAGGAATCCCGGTGATTTTAGTACAAGCGGTTATAAAGGACATGGAACGGTTCGTATTAACGGTTCCGACGCAGGACTTCAATCGGCAGAATTAAATGTAACAAACGACTTGATTGTCGGTAACAAAATCGGATCGGAAGGTTATCTTTATGCTCACGATTCCGGAAAAGTAATTGTGGGAAATGACCATTACATCGGAAAAGAAACCGGTAGTTTTGGTCGTGATCACTTTGACGGAAACAATACGAACTTGCAAGTAACAAATACATTGCATGTCGGATTTGAAGGGACGGCAGGCGGACATTATGAATATCGCCTTGACGGTTCCAATGCCGATCCGGATATTTGGTTCGACTCGCATAACCTGCTTCTGGAACCGGGAGACGGCGATCAAACACTTGTGAATAACGGCGTTACAGTAACGAAAAACTGGGATACTGTTAAAAATAATTCGCCCGGTCTTGCCATAACAAGCGGCGCACACGGAGACGCTCAAACGATTCATGCCGGAATACGTCAAGATAGTTTCAGTTACATTTTAATTGACAATAAAAATTCAGGAATGGGTCAGACGACAGGTTTGAAGGCAGCAGAAGAAATGAATATTGCCGATGCCGGTGAATCTTATGTTCGTGTTCTTAACGGCGGTCAACTGGAAGTTGGCAGTGATGTCAATGGTATTCTGACCATTGCTGAAACAACCGGTCAAGGAACGTTACGTATCGGTAACACGACGAACAATACCGGAACGAGTCATGTTTCCGTTATTGGAACATTAATCACCGCCGGAAACGGAACAAACGGCGATATTGCGGAAGGTTATTTGTACGCCAATGACGGAAGTACAACACAAGTGATCGGTACACATATCGTTGCGCAAGGTCAATATAGTTTCGGACGTGAACACTTTAACGGAAACGGAACAAAATTGATTGTGAAAAACGATACCGCTCTGGCGATTAGCGACAGTCAAACGATCATCGGCGGCAACGGGAATGCAGGAGAACGTTACCGTTACATTTTGGGCGGAGGAAACAAGAATGATCCGACTATCCGTAGAACAGAATTTAGTAATAACAATAACGGTAAATGGTTCGATTCCGCCAATTTGTTATTGGAACCGGAACAGACGGCTATTGGAAGTAACGTTAATTATCCCGCTCTGACATGGGATGATGTTAAGAATAATTCACCGGGTTTTGCGTTGACCGCCGGAGCAACAGCATCCGTGAATGATAGTATTGTTGCGAACGGTTCAGATAGTTACGGTTATGTCCTGCTCGATAACATTGATAACGATTCGCCATCGGCAACACGTACTTTGTGGACGACTACCGGCGCAAATAATGCACTCATACTCGGTAACGCCGGCGATGCTTACGCCCGTGTGATTAACGGAAGTTTGTTAGAAGTTAAAGGTAATATGATTGTTGCCAACGAAGGAACTTCTGAAGCAACAATTCGTATCAATAATACAGACGGCAACAACAGTGCCGAATTGACGGTTAGTAACAATTTGACGGTTGCCAATGCAAGCGGTGCGGAAGGTAATTTGTACACTTATAAAGCCGCAAAGGTTACGGTCGGTAATTCCAATACTCATTCGGGTGATTTTACGATTGCCGGAGGCGCGAATAGTTACGGACGCGTTCATTTTGACGGAGATCAAACTATCGGAACGGTCGGCGGCATGTTGACGGTCGGTCAAGGCGGTCATGCCGGTTTGTCGTACATTTATACTCCGCACCTTCAAGATTCCGCCGGAAATTTTAATAACAAAATCAATGATCCGGAGAATTGGTTCGATTCCATTAATACGCTGGATGATGATATTAGCAACAGCAGCCAAGTTACGGCGGGCAAAAACGGTTACACGATTAATGCCGGAAATATTTCAAGAACATTTATTGCCGCTGCAAATAATCCGTTGGTTAAGCAACATAACGCACCGGGCTTTCTTGTTTCCGACGGAGCAAAAGTTACATCCGGTCAAGGGATGGTTGCGGCGGAAATCGGCAGTACCGGTTATGCGGTGATCGATAACAAAGGGACTCACACCGGACGTTCTCTCTGGACAATCAATAATGATACGTTAACAATTGCCGAACATGGAAACGCTTATGTCCGTGTTTTGAACGGAGCCTTGTTGAACACCACAGCGGCGGGCGGCGATGTGATTATCGGTGACAAAAACAGTAGTCATGGAACCTTGCGCGTTCAAGACGAGGGTTCGCAGTTGGCGGTTAAAAATGATTTGGTTACCGGTAAAAACGGAACAACCGGCGGACAAGATAATATTGCAATTGGTAACTTTTATCTGCACAATAAAGCAGCCGCCGGCATTGAAGGGATTCATACCATTGCCGAAGGAATTTATTCCGAAGGACGCGATCATATCGACGGCGATGGTACGGAATTAAATATTAACGGAACATTAACTGTTGGCGAAAGCGGTTACGCCGGAAATTACGTCTATCATGTGAACGATTCCAACAATGCCAAAGACCCGACAAATAATGCTGCGGAATTTAATCAATGGTTCGATTCGGCGAATACGCTGAAAGATTTTCACGATTCGACAAATATCGGTACATTAAAGGAAAATATGCCCGGTTTGGCGGTTACTGCCGGAGCAAAAGTTATTTCCGGTAACGGAATGGTTGCCAAAGAAGCTGTAACAAATACGCCGACTATTCCCGCAGAGGCTGCCGATAACCTTTTCCGAAGTAACGGTTATTTTGTTATCGATAATGCGGGAACAACCGCCGGACGTTCCGAATGGAAAATCATCGCAGGTTTAGGAATACCCGCTTCCGCCGGAGATTTAATTGTTGCGCAAGAAGGAACCGGTTATGGACGCGTGATCAACGGGGCATTGCTGGATGTTGAGAACGACATGATTATTGCCGAACGGTCAGACAACGGCGGAACCGGACGTGCTAGAAGCGTTGGAACGGTTCGCGTTTATGACAAAGATAATCGTTACGATTCCACGTTGAATGTCGGTCATAATTTGACAACCGCCCAAGAGGGAACCGGTTCTTTGTACATTTATCAAGGAGCCGATGGAAATGTTAAAGGCGATCACACTGTTGCCGAGTTACAAGGAAGTTACGGTAATGATCACTTCGACGGGCATAACACGAAGTTGACGGTCGGAGGAATGTTGACGGTCGGCAATTTCGGACAAGCCGGAGGACGTTACGATTATATCGGTAACGGAAAAGCCGGAGGGATCAACGGTGATCCGGCAACATGGTTTGATTCGGATAATACCTTGCTCACTCAAGGCGACACCGGTTGGGATGCCGTAAAAAAGAACACACCCGGACTGGCAATTACCGCCGGAGCGGAAGCCGCTTCAGGAGGAGGCGTGGTCGGGAAAAACAGAAACATTAACGACGGAACTCAAAGTTACGGTTATGTTGTTATCGATAGTAAAGGTAAATCCGTTGAGACAGACCGTTCAAAATGGATTGTTCAAACCAACAATTTGTCTTCCAATCCTAGTGATAACAACATATTAACTGTTGCAAAAAACGGCGAAGGTTATGTCCGTGTCATCAATGGTTCTTTGCTTGAAGTTGGTACGAAAAACGGAAGCGGCGGCAATGGAACAATGTTGATCGGTTCTGATTCTTACGGTTACGGAACAGTCCGCGTCAATAGTATTGATCCGGAAAACGGAACACGATCAGAACTTATCGTTCACGGTAATTTGACCACAGGCGGTAACGGTACAAATATTGACGATTACGCAACCGGTAATCTGTACGCTCATGATCAAGCACGGATTCAGGTTGATAATAACCATGTAATCGCGGCTGGTCAGTACAGTGTCGGGCGTGATCATATTGACGGCGTTGGTACAACAATGAATGTTGAACGGACATTGACTGTCGGTGAAAGCGGCGCAGCCGGAGGATTGTATCAGGAAAATCGTTATAATATTCCGGCAAACAAAGATCGTCTTGACGTTCAACATTATTACGTTACGGATCCGACCGCTCTACGCGACCCTGAACGTTGGCTCGATCATGAAGCCCGTACTCTTGAAAATTTAGACAGAACGTTACAAAATCTCGGAAATCCTGAAAACGCTAAAACCGGTAATGTAACAGGAAATTCGCCCGGTCTCGCTATCACCGCCGGCGCAGTTGTTACATCCGGTAACGGTATGGTTGCCCAAAACAGTACGGCAAACGGTTACGTTCTTATCGATGATAAACGTGTCGGTGCCGATAGCAATGACGACAGCGTGCGAACACGCTGGGTTGTTCAGAATGACGGAACGCCTTTAGGAACGGAAGGGCAATTGGTTATCGGCGGCGCAGGAAACGCTTTCGTCCGCGTCTTGAACGGTTCCCTGTTACAATCCGACTCAACGGTCATTGCTCAAAACAGTAACGAGAAAAAACAGGGTTATTTGTACGTTATCGGCGGTAAAGAAAATCCTAAAGACGCTGACGGCAACCCCATTGCACGCACCGACGCTTTAACCGGAAAACCAACAACATGGTTGCCGTCTGAATGGTTCAGTAAAGGCAGAACTGTTATTGGTCAGGAAATCGGTAACGAACGCGGAACTCTTCGCATTGAAGAAGGCGCACATGGTGTAACATGCGGGCTTTACATTGGACTTAGTGAAAATTCACAAGGTGAAGTAAGCGTTTCAGGAACCAGCGCATCACCGCACGATCACGCCAATGCAACGCGCTCGTTACTCGAAGTCTATGAAGACACTTCGCCATTGAAAGGTTCAATACCGCAAGGTTCCAGTACATTATCCGTTTCCGATTACGGTTATCTCTGGATGCACCAAAATTCTGAACTCCGCCTTAACGGTGTTGGAATTATCAGTAACGGCGCAATTTTACACCTGTCTGAAGATAAAATAAAATTACCCTATTATTCCGAAACAAATTCTCCCGTGCATCCGCTCGCCGCTCCTAATTTTATAACAGATCCTGCGGGTATTTTTACGAACACTCCCATTCTTCAAAACCAACGTACCGCCTTAGTTGATGCGATGGAGAGTAAAATTACAATTGTCAACGCACGGATTGAAGGCGACGGAACAGTTACCGGTGAAGACGGCGTGTTCATTGCCTACGATCAGGAACACGACATTACCAACACACAAACCACCGTCGATCCGGGACAACGTTACGATTGGAATAACCGCGACGAATACTTTTCCTATTACGGTACGCTTAAATTCGGCGACCAACTTCGGATGAGGGGCGATGTCGTTACAAATTTCGACGTTAATTCCGGTTATTACGCCGGAATGGGCGGCGCGGGCGATGATGTTACGCCGCAAGAACCCAATTGCGACGCAATTATTGTTCAACGCGGTGATTCGTCCACGTCAAAAGCAGACGTTCTCGCACAACTCAACGGAACACTCAATGTTCACGCACGTTTGACGGATTATTATCAGCAACAAAATGATTTGCTTGTTGTTCAAACAATCGGCGATACGAAACCCGGCAGCATTCTTTCTGTGTACGATAAACTGAAAGTAATGCCGCATCGGTTCTTCGATGACCCGCATCAGGAAATTCGGCAGGATAGCAGGAAGAACGATCAATTATGGGTAACACTGAAACGGAAAAATAATCCGTTTGAAGAATCCGGTAATACTTATAACGAAAAAGAAACCGGTAAAGGATTGGACAGTGTTTATATGGATCAGGTTCAATCCGGTCGTAAAGACTGGCTGCCGGTGTTACGCTATTTCTGGTATCTGGACAATCCTGATTTTTTGAACGCATACCGGTTGTTCTCCGGCGAAGTCCGGGCGCATTCGTTGCTGTTACCGATGACCAATCAATGGCGTTACGCCCATAACCGAATCGATTTCCGCGAATGTAACAATGTGAAACATAATCATAATAAACCTTGCGACGAAACACAAGGAGTTTCGCATGAATATCTTCGTTGCGGCGCAGCGAAAAATCAATGGAAGGAACATTTACATAAGTTGGCGAAAAACGCACGGCTCTGGGGAAGTATCGTTTACGATGATATGGAAATCAACAACGACGGCAATGCCGCCGACAGCCGGTTACATCGTTACGGAATTGTAGCCGGAGCGGATCGTCCTTTTCTGAAACCGGAAAGTTATCTCGGAGTGATGCTCAGTATCAATCGCGGAAAACTAAATACGTTTCAGGCCAAAGCACAGGATGATGATTTTAGCGTGAGTCTTTATCACGGAACAAAATTATTTGAAAAATGGGAATGGAAAAATTATCTTGGCGTTGGCGTTCAGGATTACAATATGGTTCGTAACGTTAATGTCAACCTGACCAATTTGGAATGGCGGGCGGAGGATCATTATTTCGCTAATAATCCGCTTGGTAATTTCGGCGGTTCCTTAACCAGCGATTTTCTCGGTTACACTTTTTCCGGCAGCACGGAACTGGCACGTCCGTTTTACTTCGGTAATTGCGGTGAATATCAATTCCGTCCTTACATGGCACTCGATATGGCGATGGTTTGGCAAAACAGCGATTCGGAAATAGGTGATTTTATAAACAGCGGATTGGTCGCACTGGATTACCTTAGCGCAACCAATATTCGAGTGTACGGGCGGCCGGGTTTTTTATTGGAACGAAATGGACGGCGTACCAGTCTCCACGCCGGTCTGTCTTACGCCTTCCTGATGGGCGGACGACAGTACACCAATGTTAATAACCGTTTCCAAATCGGCGGAAAAACCTTTAATATTCGCGGTGTGGACGACGGAGCCGGATTTGTTACATGGAATTTCGGCGGAAACTTTTATCTCGGTAAACAGAAAAATTGTTCCGTAATCTTTGATTACTGGGGTTCAGCCGGAAGCCATTTCATTACACAATCCGCTCAATTAGGATTACAGAAAAAGTTTTAAATTAATTATGGTCTGAACTATGATTATAAATGATTTAATGATGACGATGATTTGTGATTTATTAAAACATTATGATTTATTAAAACGTTATAATTAATTAAAAGACTATGATTTATTAAAAAACCAGACGGTGATTTATTGAAAACTGTTTGTCCCCTTGTTCCATTTGTCCCAATCGTCCCTACATTAAAAACCAATCTCATCTTTAAATTTTAACCATCGTTAAATTTTAAAAAATTTCAATTATTTCAACTAATAGGATAATAACCATGTTAAAATTTCAATCTCTTTTCGATTTTAGTAATGTTGGAAAGACCGCAGTGCTGTTACTTTTCCTCTGCGTTCCTTCCCTATTAAATGCTGCAACAGAATACAGTATTGATGACGAAAACGAACTTTTCACGGTTTTGAATTTTGTCGAAGACCGTGTTAAGATTCTCAACCTTGAAAAGGATATCCTTGTCGATAAGAACAAGATATTCAATATTCATTCCGGTGATTCTGTTACGTTCCGGTTGAATGAGTTCAATCTGACGGGAACCGGCAATTTCGAATTTCACACCCACCCCGCAGGCGGCAGTGCTTCCGTAACAATTATTGGCAATACCGCCGGTTTTAACGGAGGGATGAAAATTTTTGATAATATCAATCTGATTTACAACGGAACTTATATTTCCAGTAACCTTGACATATTAGGTAAAAATACAGGAGATAATGTAACTGTGGATTTAACCAAACCGGGTTCCGGTTGGAACTCCACGACCGCAATGCCTCAATTCATCAATGAAATTCCGTTACCGGCAAACCTTGACGACCTTGACAAAACACATAAAGGAACAATTATTATTGGCGGCGACGGAGTAGGACATCTTCTCGTTAGCAACGGTAATTGGGTTCACAATGCGGAAACAATTATCGGGGCGCGAAATAATGAACAGAGCGACCTCCTCATTTCCGGTCGAGGAACAAGATGGTATGGTTCCGGTTCTTTTTACATTGGTTATCAAGGAGTCGGTGTTGTCAATATTGATAAGGGTGCCGGAATGGCAACCGGTTCTATCGGTATTGGAATTTCCGATACCGGAGATGGAACATTAAACATAACAGGAACGGGTGTCAACGATCAAATTTCAATTGACCTGACCGGCAAATCTGTTACAAAAGATTCTGTTTATGATATTATTTACCGGACGGTATTCAAAATAAATGAAGAGAATCTGCTTGATAACACCACAGACATTTCTATCTTTGGACGTAACGATTATGACAAAGATCAAAATTCGCAATTGCGCTCGCGCGGCAAAGGGGTGATGAATCTTACCAACGGTGCGCATCTCATATTTCATGAACGCAGAACCGAAACCGGTGAAATGTCCGGTTACAGTCCCAAGTTGACTCTTGGAAAAGGTAACAGTTATATCAATCAATCGTTGGTTTCCGGTTCGCCGCGCGATTGGTATGAAATTGAAAGCCGTACCGGAATTATTGACGGTTCAACAACTAAAAATAATTCACTGACTTTTGAAAACGGTTCTATGTTGGAAGGATCGTTGACCATTAAAATGCAACATAATTCCTTTACCACCGAATCCATAATCACACCCGGCTATTCTTATTATGATTATGTGTACACAGACTCGAAAGAAAAACTATTCGGAAGATTGGAATTTAATAACGAAACATTAACATTGGATGATTCCGTTAAAACATATATTGATTTTGATGTTCACGGCGATAAGAATGCTCAGTTCGGATATGCCAATCATCCGATAATTCCAACGCCCGGTTCCGTAGAAGACCCGCTTGAAATAACTATTAAAGGAACTCACAGTACCGGCTATTTAGCGGATCAAGGAGGTGATGTGATTTATTCCGGCGGTACGATCACGCTGGGCGGCGATATTTATTTCCGACCTCAAGCCGGTTATTATTCCGATCATATTGATGTGAACTTTTTTGAAACGGATGATCAAAAAAATATTGTTAAACAATTCGATGAAGACCGTGTTCATGTAACACCTTCCCGATGGTTTGAGAATAAACGTCTCGAAATTCGGAATGACGGCAATCATCTGCTGATGGATCGGCATCGGTCGCCGTTCACAACCGCCGGACATGATTTTAATTCTAAGGGTGTCGGCGGTGCGTTGGATTCGATTTATAATGCGAACGATAATTATAGTTGGCTGCATATTCTCGATTGGGTTTGGCTTATGAGCGACAATGAATTACGAAAAACATTGCATCAACTTGCCGGCGAAGCGAAAGCATCTTCATTCTATTTGCCGCTTCGGAATCAATGGCGTTACGGATTTGAACGGGTCAACTGGAGTTCGTCGGGAAATCACGTCTATTTCGGTACACAAAATATTGCCAATCCCCAAACGGCAAAAAATAATATTTGGGTAACACCGTATTACGATTATTTCCATTCCGAAGACGATGGAAATGTTACCTCCGCCACAACGGAGCGAGTTTCTTTCCTTGCCGGATATGATCGGGCGATTATGAAGATGCCGTATTTTGGAGCGGTTAGTAAATCAGCATTCGGTCTTGTTTTCGGATATTCGCAACCGAAATTGAATCAAGGTTTTTCACGAATTATAGCCGACGATTATCTTCTTGGCGGTCATTTCAACACGCGATTGTACGAAAATTATGAACTGAAACTTTGGGGCGGTCTTGGCGGGCAACAATACCGATTGAGCCGGAATGTTCCGGTTCCGCGAGTCAACGGCAATCTTTCATCCGAATACACCGGAACTTCGTGGTCTGGCAGTGTTCAGATGTCGCGGCCGTTTTATTATCGCAACTTTCTTGTTTTACGTCCGATTGCAGCGATTGACCTCATGGCAGTCAATCAAAATAGTGCAACGGAAAACGGTGAATATGATCCGATTATTCTCCGGTATCAACGTTCCAAATGGTCACAATTATTTGGCCGAATCGGACTCCGTGCCGACTATGCTTGGGGTCAATGTAATCTGAACGGTTCATTATCGTACTCTTATTTGATGTGCGGAGATCAGGCTCCGGTGAGTACGCATCAGTTTGTTCATGTCGGCAGCTCGCCGTTTGATATTCGAGGAAACAATCTTGGACGTAATTTCCTCAACTTCAATTTGGGAACACAAATTCATTTGAACCGCCTAAAAACAAGCGTACTATTCCTCCAGTACAACGGAGAATACAGTAAACACTCCAACGGACAAACCGCCGCAATCGGTTACCAAAAATTGTTTTAAGTGCTAATAGTTACCGTTAAACATATACGAAATCTCAATAATGCCGTTAGGCGTTCCCCGTGAATAACCGGCGGTTATTCACGGTAAACGCCTAACGGCGTTTATCCGATTCCATTGTTGGGCATCTTTGTAACGAATTGATCGTATTTTTGATACGCTCATGCGTAACATGATTTATTTATTTACAACTCCGTTATCTATTTGCTGTTACGGTACAAAAAAGCAAATAGAATAATTCCCGACACAAAAACTAAAATCGAAACGTTTTGTGAAACAGTTATTCCGGTTCCGAGAAAAGAACCTTCATCGGTTCGAATCATTTCCAGAATAAATCTTGCAGTGGAATATAAAATCAAAAAAGCCGCAAACACCAAACCGTCACGGTTACGGAAAAATTTAAGCCGCCCAAGTATTAACAGAATAACACAAAGTACCGCTGCGGTGAGCGAACTGTAAATCTGCGTCGGATGTACCGGTAAAACTATTGAAGGGGTTGGAGTTACGAAATAAGGATTCGTTTCCGTTTTCATCGAATCAGTATAAATATCAAAACGGATTTTTTCATCGGGCGACATTTTTTGGAAATACGCAATCCACTCAAACACATCACGCCATATTCCCGACTCTTCCTTTTGGCAACACCCCAATCGATTTGACGTGTGAGGAATAATCCGCCTCGCTCCAATTTCCCACGCAAGCGGTTTGCCGTCGATCACTCCGACAATGCCGCGAAGTAACATATTGGGTTTGAGACCGGCACGCTCGGCATCGCTTTCCGGTTGAACTTCTTTGACGGCAAGAAACAACGTGTCTCCGATAGATTGTTCCGCAAATTTCAGCCCGCAATAAAACGTTTGACCATGTTCAATCTGGTGAAAATGAGCCGGACTTCCCTCTGGAAACACAATTCCCCACGCAACATCCGTAACACCGCCGTAACAACAACCGTTTAGCAAACAACCAATCCGCCCAATAGAAAGTCCCAGCATCATTGCCGGAGCCATCAAATCATAAGTTGCCAGAACCGGCATTTTGTTACGAATCATAAAAATAAACGAACCCAAAATTCCGCCGAAAATCGAACCGTAAACAACCAGACCGCCGTTAGCAATATTAGCAAGATTATAAAGTGTTGCGCCGAATTGGAGTTGACCGTTTTCATAGCGTACCATATCCCGCCAATATTCTGTAACATAAAAAAGGCGTGCGCCGAGAATACCGCCGAGAACCGCCCAAAGACAAAGCGAAAAAATGATCTCCGAAGGAATTTGTTTCCGTTTTGCCAAACGCAGTACCAGACACAACGCGGAAAGTATTGCAACCAGTAAACAAACTCCATAACCGCGAATAGGAATACCTTGCCCCGGTTCCGCCATTTTCGGAACAATCATCAAAACCACAGCAACAATAACCCCCACAGCAAAATAATTCCCGATTTCCCCGTCCAACTTGCGAGTGACGGCAAAACGCCAAACCGAAGCAATGAAAACAATAATAACAAGCAGAACATTTGCTAAACCAAAACCAAAAACCGGAATCCCGGAAATCTCCAGAGGAATATAAAATAATGTCTGACACATGCAAAATACCTCAACTCGTCAACCAAAACAAAACCACAACACAAAAATCAACCCAACAATAATAACAAAATCTCAAATCCAATGCAATATCATTTGTAACTGTCTATTTTAAACACGAAACACACTAAATTTCACGAAACACACTAAAAATTACATAAAAATCCTTTTCGTGAAATTTTGTGTGTTTCGTGTTAAAAAAATTAGTATCTATTCAGTAGAATGTATTATCAGGAAATACTCATCAGGTAGGCGACCTTTCGCCGAAAGGTCGCGTCGGCGATAGCCGACTTGCCCCTGTTTCCCGCCGGCAATCAGTTTCCAAACCAGTTAGAAACACAAATTGCCCAATCGAACCTGATTCACTGTTGCCTATCGGCAACGCAACCTTTCGGCGAAAGGTTGCCTACCATCGAATGACCAATCTACTGAATAATTACAAAAATTAAAA
>JAIROD010000501.1 GCA_031257725.1 Planctomycetaceae bacterium
AAACCCGTTTCAAAATTATTGTTATTCGGTTGCAACTAAATTATCGAGATAAAAAAGTGTAATATATCAGTGGAATTTTTCGGAGATTGAAGTTTATTTTTTACCACCCCTGCCCCTCCTTCGGAGGGGCTAGGGGTGGTCATTCGGAGGAAACGACTGAATAGTTAAAAAAAAATATTTCACTGATATATCACAATAAATCACAGTTCAAGACCCTTTTGCAACACTCTCCGTTCTCCGCTAATCTCTTGCCCTTACAGGGCGTTGGTTTCTGAGCAATCGCCCCCGTCGCGATGTGGCGGGCTGGTATGTATTGCCCTTTCAGGGCGAAGGATTGACCAGCACCCCCTAACGGGAGTGGAGAGAACATCGCCCCAAAACAACAAACGCTCCCGTTTTAACTGTTGGTAACAGTTGCCCCAAACAACAAACGTTCCTATTGACAAAACCAGTTAAAAATGGTTCCATTGTACGGACTTTTAAAAAATTGTAATATTTCAGAGGAATTTTCGTTTTGGTTGTTAACGACGTGGTTTACCCCGTGCTTGGGGGGGTAAATCGAACAACGCGGGGCAAGCCCACGCCGTTAACAAAGACGAAAAATCATTAATTCCATGCGGTCACGATGTTTCGCTTTGTTCCCGCCCGCCATGCTTTGGCAACGGCTGCGCCGTGATGGGGTAAAAATAAATAGAAACAATTACACAACAAGCCGTTTTTTCCAGATAAATTTATGACCAAACACATTTTTATAACAGGCGGTGTGGTGAGTTCTCTTGGCAAGGGACTTACGGCGGCATCGCTTGGAATGCTCCTTGAAGCACGGGGATTGTCAATTCGAATGCAAAAACTTGACCCGTATCTGAATATTGATCCGGGAACAATGAGTCCGTATCAGCATGGCGAAGTGTATGTTCTCGACGACGGAGCCGAAACCGACCTCGATCTCGGACACTATGAACGTTTCACCAACAGCGACCTCTCAAAAAACAGCAGTTGGACTACCGGAAAAATTTACCGGAATGTATTACGGCGTGAACGGAAAGGAAAATATCTCGGTAAAACAGTTCAGGTTATACCGCATATTACGAATGAAATTAAACATGCCATACGAAGTTTGCGGAGTCGTGATGTTGATGTTGTTTTGACGGAAATTGGCGGAACGGTCGGCGATATTGAGAGTTTGCCGTTTTTGGAAGCAATTCGTCAATTTGCATTGGATGTCGGGCGTGAAAACTGCCTGTTCCTGCATCTGACGTTGATTCCATATCTGAAATCGTCCGGCGAACTCAAAACAAAACCAACACAACATTCAGTAAGCCGGCTTCGGCAAATCGGTATTCAACCGGATATTTTGGTTTGCCGGACTGAACACACCCTCAATAACACCGAACGCGATAAAATCGGTTTGTTTTGTAATTTGGAAAGCCGCAATGTTATTGAGGAAAAGGATGCGGAGTTTTCCATCTATGAAGTTCCGATTACGCTTCAACAACATGGTCTTGACCAACGGGTGATCGAGTTTTTCTGGCGCAATCTGGAATACCGGAATCAACCGGATTTAACCGCGTGGTTTGATATTTTAGATCGTCTTCGTCATCCGTTACACAAAGTAACCATTGCCGTCGTGGGCAAGTACGCCAAACACAAAGACGCTTACAAATCAATTTATGAATCACTTGATCACGCCGGAATTAAGAATCGGGTTGATGTGCGGGTTCGCGGTATTCCGAGTGATGAACTTGATCTGAGTCGGCTGGAAGAAGCGGACGGTATTTTGGTTCCCGGCGGATTCGGAGATCGCGGCGTGGAGGGAAAAATCGACGCAGTGCGGTTCGCAAGAGAACATGGAATCCCATTCTTCGGAATTTGTCTCGGAATGCAATGTGCAGTGATCGAGTTTGCACGAAATGTGGTCGGCTTGCACAGAGCAAACTCAACTGAATTTGATCAGGAAACTCCACATCCGGTGATCACGCTCATGGATGCACAACGGAATGTTACGGATAAAGGCGGAACAATGCGGCTCGGAGCGCAACCGGCTATTTTAACTCCGTCAGGTAAAGCATTTAGTTGTTACCGTAACACAACCATTTCGGAACGCCATCGGCATCGTTTTGAATTTAACAATATTTATCGGGAACGGTTTCAAAATGCCGGACTGTTAATTTCCGGAACAAGTCCGGACAGTAAACTTGTTGAAGTGATTGAGTTACCGGATCATCTTTGGTTTGTTGGCGTTCAGTATCATCCCGAATTTAAATCACAACCAACGAACCCCCATCCCCTTTTCGACGGCTTTATCGCCGCCGCCGTTCAACGGCATGGAAAAAAATAAAGAGAACTGCAATAAAACCTTTGACCTAAACACAAAATTTGCCCCAAAGAATATTTGTCCCTAATGTCCCATGTAACCGTCTATTTTAATTTTTATTAGTCCTGCAAGGACATTTCCAATGTAGCCGTGTGTGCGGTGTACTCACCGTACACACGGAAAAATACTATCGTTACAACGCAAAACCAACGGCTAGGTTGGAAACATCCCGCTGGGATGTAAAAAACTGCACTGAAATATGACCAAAAATTAAAATAGACAGTTACATGTCCCATTTGTCCCTATATTGAAAATTTTAGAGATATTAGGGACAATAAGGGACACTAATTTTTAACACAATCTTTTAAGAAAATAAGAAACAATTAAGATGACTTTACAAATAACAATACTTGACGGTGAGGCTCTTAACCCTGGTGATTTGAGTTGGAGTGATCTGGAACAATTGGGCAAACTAACGGTGTATCCGCAAAGTGAACCTAATGAAGTTGTTCCCAGAGCAATAAATGCAGACGCCGTTTTTACGAACAAAGTTCTTTTCACGAAAGAGGTTTTGTCGCAACTTCCGAAATTGAAATATATCGGTATTTTCGCAACAGGTTATAATGTTGTCGATTTGGCCGCCGCCCGTCAACGCGGTATTTCTGTAACCAACGTGCCGGGTTATAGCACGGAATCTGTTGCGCAATTGACGTTGGCTCATCTTCTTAATCTGACGTTCCGGCTCAGTGATCACGATGCTTCAGTCAAACACGGAGATTGGTCGCAATGTCCTAATTTTTGTTATTGGAATTATCCGCTGATCGAATTGTCGGGATTAACATTCGGCATCGTCGGTTACGGCGCAATCGGACGGCGTGTTGCCCAAATTGCCGATGTTTTTGGAATGAATGTTTTAGCGTACACTCCCAGAGCCGATTCAAAAACAACAGATCATTTCGTGCATCTGGTCGATCTCGAAACTCTTTTAAAACAAAGCGATGTTGTCTCATTACATTGTCCGCTTACGGCGGAAAATCGGGGAATGATTAACACCGAAACAATTGCATTAATGAAACCAACCGCATTTCTGTTGAATATGTCACGCGGTTCTTTGATTGAGGAGCAAGGACTTGCCGACGCGTTAAATTCCGGTCATTTAGCCGGAGCCGGACTCGACGTTCTTACCGAAGAACCGCCGAAACCGTCGAATCCGTTGTTTCATGCCCGTAACTGTTTTTTCACTCCGCATATTGCCTGGGCCACTTTGGCAGCACGAAAACGATTAATTCAGATTGCCGTTGATAATTTCCACGCTTTTTTGAACGGAAAATCTCAAAATGATGTAACGTAATCAGATCAACTTCCGGCGGTTGCGTTTCGCCTCCGGTTATCATAATATAGATTCATAATATAGTATTCATAATATAGATTTAAGGATGAGTATAATACGAAACATAATTTTCTTTGTTTTTTTTCTGAATACCGGATCGTTTATTATTGCGCAGCAATTGATTCAACCGGGCGGAGTGGCGGTCTTGCCGTTGGATGCCGGCCGCTCGCCGCGTATCAATCTTTTGAAAACACCGTGGGGAAACGATGTCTCCCCGAATAATATTCATCCCGAATATCCAAGACCCAATTTAGTACGAAAAAATTGGTTAAATCTGAACGGTCTTTGGGATTGGAAAGACGGTAACCGTCCCATTTTGCGCAACAGTACAGACAATAATCGTTACGATGGGCGGATTCTGATTCCTTTTCCAGCCGGATCAACCCTTTCAGGAGTCGGCGGTTTTTTTGAACGAATAGTGTATCGCCGTTTTTTTACACTTCCTGAAGCATGGTCGAAAGAAGACCGGATTCTTCTTCATTTCGGAGGCGTTGATTGGGAAACAGTTGTTTGGATCAATGGTCGTCAGGTTGGAACTCATCGCGGCGGTTATGACGCATTTTCGTTCGATATTACGGATTTTCTCAAAAATACTCAGGCAGGCGCCAACGAATTAATTGTTCAAGTTTTTGATCCAACCGATCACGGCAAACAGCCGCGCGGTAAACAATCAACCAATCCGTCGGGAATTTGGTATTCACCGGTGTCCGGTATTTGGCAAACAGTTTGGCTTGAACCGGTTCCTGCCGATTATTTGCGTAACGTCCGTTTTTTACCCGATTATGAAACGGGAATTGTAACTATTTTCCCTGTGGTGGACAAACCGCGAAAAGATTTAACCGTAACAGCAGAGGCGTTTGACGGTGAAGAAAAGGTTGCGGAGGCATTCGGCGGCAGTGAGGGACCGCTTTTAATGCGTTTCGATAAAAACACGCTGAAATCATGGTCGCCGGAATCGCCGCACCTTTATCAATTCTGTATCCGTCTTCTCGATAACGATGTTCCGGTTGATCAGATCGGCAGTTACTGTGCGTTTCGAAAAATAGACCTTTCAAAAGATCGTCATGGTTTTTCCCGAATCCGTCTGAACGGTAAAATCTTGTTTCAAATGGGGGTGATTGATCAAGGGTATTGGCCTGACGGTTTATACACTGCGCCGTCGGACGGTGCGATTCGTATGGATATTCGTGTTGCAAAATCACTCGGATTTAACGTGATTCGTAAACATCTCAAAATTGAACCGGCGCGTTGGTATTATTGGTGTGACCGGTTGGGAATGCTTGTTTGGCAGGATATGCCCAGCGGTGAAAACCGAACGCCGGACGCTCAATCCCAATTTCAAGAAGAGTTACAAAAAATGATCCAATCGCTTTCGGCGCATCCGTCAGTTGTTCTCTGGACAATTTTCAATGAAGGTGCCGGACAACATCATACTGCAAAATATGTTGAAATGGTTGGCAAACTCGATCCGTCACGGCTTGTGAACGGAGCTGGAGGTTGGATTGATGTTGGCGTGGGACATTTGAACGATTCCCATAAATTCCCCGGTCCTGAAATGCCCAAACCTAATCCGCGGCGTACTTCGGTGATTGGTTCTTTTGGGGGATTCACTTTGGTTCCGCCCGCAATAAATCTCTGGACTCCTGATACATGGGGATTTCAACATGTTCCCGATTCCGAAACATTATTCAAACGTTATCAGATGTTACATGAAGAGTTACGGCGTTTGATTCGGGAACAAGGACTTGCCGGAGCGGTCTTTCACCAACTTGTTGATGTTGAATCGGAATGTAACGGATTGACAAGTTATGACCGTGTCCTGCTGAAAATCCCGCCGGAAGAATTTGAAAAAATTAACCGAGAAACAATTCGTATCGGTAACGGTTTTTAGTGCAAAATTTATTTGCCCCATTTGTCCCTGTTATCCCTAATGTTCCTATAACGTAATATATCAGTGAAATATTTTTTTTAACTATTCAGTCGTTTCCTCCGAATGCCCACCTAGCCCCTCCAAAGGAAGGGAATTATTCCCCTCCTTCGGAGGGGCAGGGGTGGTAAAAAATAAACTTCAATCTCCGAAAAATTCCACTGATATATTACAAATTTTCTTCGTATCCTGTTGAGAAAAATCTTTTTTTTATTACAATGATTTTGTTTGCGGTTGAGACTGATGGGTAATTCCAGCCATTGGTTTGATTTAAGCCGTTTTATGTTGGTTAGTTACGGTGTTGACTGTCTGAAAAGTTAAACCTGAAAAATTTAGACCGTTGCCGATAGATTTTGAATTTCTAATTTTGAATTTCAGATGAAGCATCGGTTTAAGCCTGTTGTCATTGACGGGATGAACAAATTTTTATGAGCGAACTCCATGAAGAATGCGGTGTGGCGGCGATTTATCATTTTCCGGATGGTTCGCCGTCACCGCTTTGCCCTGTTCAGGGACCTGAAGAAGTTTCTTATCTGATTCCACGAATGTTGCTTGACCTGCAAAATCGCGGTCAACTCGCCGCCGGATTCACAACGTATTCCCCTTTTCGTAAACAATTAATTGATACTCACAAAGAAATTGGTTCTGTATCGGAAGTTTTTTATTCATCAAAGCGCACGATGTTTATGGATTTGATGAAAGAATATGCCGGACGTGCTGCGATTGGTCATGTCCGTTACGCGACTTGCGGGCGTGATGATCGCAGTTACGCCCAACCTTTTGAGCGTCATCATATCAAAAAGCATAAATGGTTTAGTTTTGCTTTTAACGGTCAACTGGCTAATTACAACAATCTCCGCGAGACACTTCTCAACGACGGGAATACTTATCTGGCGCGTGAGACGGACACTGAAGTTTTTATGCACTACATTTGTGCGGCTCTTTCGCCGCAGGAAGACCCTAATCTTTTAGATGTTTGTCAATCGTTGTCCAATCTTTTTGACGGTTCTTACAGTATTGTGTTTCTGAATGCACTTGGCGAGATGTTTGTGGCGCGTGATCCGCTTGGTATGAAGCCGCTTTGTTATGCGGTGGAAGGATCGTTGTTTGCTGCCGCCAGTGAGAGTGTGGCGTTATTCAATCTTGGTTTCGACGCCGGGAACATTAAAAATGTCGAACCGGGTCAGGTGATTCTTGTCAATGAAAAAGGTATTCGGCTGGAACGTTTTGCCAAACGAAAGCAACCTGCTCATTGTTTTTTTGAATGGATTTATTTTGCCAATGTTGCCAGTACTTTAGACGGACGAAGCGTTTATTTGGCACGAAAAAATCTTGGTGCGGAGTTAGCGCAACAAGAGCGTGCCAATGGCGATGTGGAGATTGATGCGGACACGATCGTGGTTCCGGTTCCTGACACCAGCAAGGCTGCTGCGGATTCGATGGCGTTTGAACTTGGCATTCCAAGCCGCGAGGGGCTTATCCGTAACCGTTACAGCGGACGAACTTTCATTGAAGGCGGAGAACACCGTCGAAAAAAAGCCGAAACAAAATACACGCCGTTACGGGAAGTTTTGGAGGGGAAAAAAATCTTTCTTGTGGAAGATTCTATTGTCCGCAGTACAACAATGCGTGTGTTACTGCAACGCATACGGGAATTGGGGCATGTCAAAGAAATTCATGTTCGTGCGGCGTGTCCGCCGATTATCGGTCCGTGTTTTTATGGGGTGGACATGTCCACTTACGGAGAATTGTTTGTTCCGCAATATATGGATGGTGCGCCTTTGGAAGAGTGGGAGGTAACACGTGAAGTGGAAAACCGAATGGCATTGGATCTTGGGGTGGAGACATTGCGGTATCTGCCCATTGATTCGGTGGCAAGAGCCATTGGATTACCGGAAACAGAACTTTGCCGTGCCTGCATTACCGGAAAATACCCCACTCTTTGGGGGAAAAAACTATCCGCTGAGGCATTCGATGAATACCAAAACGATCCCGCAAAACTCGAAGGACAAACCTTTCACGGAAAACGATTCTCACTCATCGGCGGAAGATAACGAAAGATAACTGCCTATCGGTAAACG